>CAKZMN010000031.1 GCA_937128575.1 uncultured Alphaproteobacteria bacterium
CGGCATATCGCGTTCGTCATATAGAAATTACGCACCGGATTGGTAAAGGCCGCTTTATCAACCTTGCCTTTAGCGCCAATCGTTTTCGGCAATTTGGCAGGCGCAATAACATCAACATCCGCCAAATGCGGCCATTCTTCATAAATACGCGCGCGCAATTGGGCTTGCGTATCATAGGAAAGTTTCTTGCCCAAATGCTCAGACAGCGCGCGCAGGATCGTCCAATCCTCGCGGGCATCACCCGGCGCAGAAACGGCGCGCTTCGCCAGTTGCGTGCGCCCCTCCATATTCACATAGATGCCGTCTTTTTCACTATAGGCCGCGCCAGGCAGAATAACATCCGCGCGCGCCGCCCCATGATCGCCATGATGCCCCTGATAAACCACGAAGGTCTTCCAACCGATATCGGCGTGAGCATTAAATTCATCCGCGCCCAACAAATACAGCGCCTTAACCGCGCCGGTCTTACTGCCCGCAACAATCTCGTTAAAGCCCTTGGCATCTTTGCCCGGCACAAAACCAGTATCAAGCGCACCAACGCGGCTGGCCGCGCGGTGCAAAACATTAAAGCCGTTCCAGCCCTTTTTAATAACGCCCAGCTTTTCCGCCGCTTCAAACAACGCCTTATGAACCGCTTCGCCGTCCGCGCGCTCAAACGCGCCAGAGCCAATAATCATCAATGGCTTTTCAGCCTTAACCTTTTTCGCGTAATCTTTCGCCAATTTCGTCAGATCATCCATGCCCTTGCCGACATAGTGATACGGATAAGTAAGATCAGCTTCCTCACCAACAACAGCAATAGGAATGCGGCGCTCTAGCCATGTTTTGCGAATGCGGGCATTAACAAGCGTGGCTTCGTGGCGCGGGTTTGTACCAACCAAAATAATCGCATCGGCTTCTTCTATCCCTGCGATTGTGGAATTAAATAAATATCCGGCGCGGCTGCTTACATCAAACTGCGCGCCAACAGTGCGGCAATCCAAATTCTCGCTGCCCATCGCATTCATCAAATCCTTCAGCGCAACAATCGATTCAACATCTGCCAAATCACCAACAAGCGCGGCAATCTCTTCGCCCTTAAGGCCTTTCATGTTTGCTACAATATGCGCAAACGCTTCGTCCCAGCTCGCCTCAACCAACTTCCCGCTATCCTTGTCACGAATATAAGGGCGATCAAGACGCTGATCATTCAAACCATCATAGGAAAAACGACTACGGTCATTGATCCACTCTTCATTCACATCTTCGTGAAGGCGCGGCAAAACGCGCAATACTTCACGTCCGCGCGCATCAAGACGAACATTACAGCCCACCGCATCATGCACATCAATTGTCTCAGTTTTCTTTAGCTCCCAAGACCGCGCCTTAAACGCATAGGGCTTAGAGGTCAGCGCGCCCACAGGGCAAATATCAATCAAATTCCCAGAAAGCTCGGTCTGCACCAATTCATCAATGAATGTGCCAATTTCCGCATCTTCACCGCGGTTAAGCTGTCCAATAACGGGCGTACCCGCAATTTCTTCGGCAAAACGAACGCAGCGCGTACAATTAATGCAGCGCGTCATCACCGTCTTAATCAACGGCCCCAATTCCTTATCCCCCACACTGCGTTTATTCTCCGCAAAGCGTGAGCGATCAAACCCATAGCCCATCGCCTGATCCTGCAAATCACACTCACCGCCTTGATCACAAATCGGGCAATCAAGCGGATGGTTAATGAGCAGCATCTCCATCACCCCCTTACGCGCCTGCTTCACCATATCCGAATCGGTCTTCACAACCATCCCCTCCCCACACGCCATCGCACATGACGCCGCCGGTTTCGGTGGCCCACCCTCAACTTCCACCAAACACATCCGGCAATTGGCGGGCACGGTCAGCTTCTCATGATAACAAAAATGCGGCACTTCAATCCCGAGCTGCTGCGCGGCCTGCAAAATGCTTGTGCCCCGCTCCACTTCGATTTCCATGTCATTGATTGATAAGGTAACGGTTTGCTTTTCTGCGCTCATATGTGTGTATCTCGATTGAGGATGTTGAATTCCTAAGACATTTAATGTTTAATCGCCCCGAAAGCCAATATCAACACTTAATAAGTAACACTATATGACCACGCGCATCGAAGTGCTAGCCCATAAAGACGATGGCAGAGCAAAAACAATAGAAAAAATCCTCAAAGCTAAAGGCAAACCCGCGAGTGTACGTATTGTGGATGTTTATACAAGCGAACACCAAAAAGCCACCGAGCCGTCTTTTCAAAACAGTTTAGCTAATCCCGTCACGCAAAAATTAAATGACATACCGCAAGACTTCGACTGGGCACTAGAAATCGGCTTCCTCCCCGGCGTCACAGATAATGTCGGCCACACCACATCCGAGCTTTTAGCCTTAGCAGGTGCAGAGAATGACAATGAATGCTTCTCCTCAAAGCTCTACCTCATCAAAGGCGAGCTCGATAAAACCGACATCGAAGACCTCTCTCAAACCCTATCCAACAGCCTGATTCAACGATCCGCGATAAAATCTGCAAGCGAATTTAAAGCCGATAACGGCATGGACACCATCATCCCCAAAGTCCACCTCAATAACCAAGGTACACTTGCCGACACCATAAACCTCGATGTCTCCGACATAGAATTAGAAACCATCGGCAATAAAGGTATCGCCAACCCAGACGGCACACACCGCGGCCCCCTCGGCATGAGCCTGCTCTACATGCAAGCCGTCCGCGACTATTTCAAAGCCGAAGGCCGCCCCGCCACTGACATAGAACTAGAAACCATCGCACAAACATGGTCAGAACACTGCAAACAC
>CAKZMN010000032.1 GCA_937128575.1 uncultured Alphaproteobacteria bacterium
CGGGGGAATTCACCCGCCGGGCCTTTGAAAACGGTAAGATGGATTTAACTGCGGCGGAGGCTGTGGCGGATTTGATTGATGCGGAAACGCAGGCCCAGAAAATTCAAGCTTTGGGGCAGATGGGCGGGGGACTGTCAAAGCTGTATCAGGATTGGACGGAGCGGCTTAAGCGTGCGCTTGCGCATATGGAGGCGGATATTGAATTTCCTGATGAGGATATGCCCGATGATGTTGCGCCGGAGGTGGTGCAGGTGGTTGAGGTTTTGATTGGTGAGATACGCGATCATTTGAGTGATAATCGCCGCGGGGAGCGCCTGCGCGATGGCATTCATGTTGCGGTGATTGGCGCGCCGAATGCGGGCAAATCTAGTCTTATTAATGCCCTGTCACAGCGGGACGTGGCGATTGTGTCTGATATGGCGGGCACGACGCGGGATATTATTGAGGTTCATCTGGATTTGGGCGGTTATCCGGTTATTTTGTCAGATACCGCAGGTCTGCGCCCCGATCAAATAGGTGAGCAGGGGCATGACGCGATTGAGTCCGAAGGCATTCGCCGGGCATTAAAGCGCGCATCGGAGGCGGATATTAAATTGCTACTCTTTGATGGATCGGAAGAAGAGCTGGATCAGCATAGTATCGATTTATTCGATGCTAATGCGGTGATTGCTATTAATAAAATTGATACTGGCCGAATCGTTAAAACTGATCATGACGCGGTGGAAATTTCCGCCCAAACGGGGCAGGGAATTGATACGTTGATTGATGCGCTGATCGCTAAGGTTGAGGGATTGGTTGGACAAAGCGAGGTTCCCTCACTTACCCGTAAGCGCCACCGCGCGGCGCTTGAGGAGTGTTTGGTGGCGCTTCAAAGAGCGCAAGATGCGGCGCTGCCTGAACTTACGGCAGAGGATATGCGCCTTGCTGTGCGCGGCCTTGGGCGCATTACCGGGCGGGTTGATGTAGAAGATTTGCTGGATGTGATATTCCGTGATTTTTGCATTGGTAAGTAGCGCCAAAGCGCCGAGGGCTTAACTAAAGCTAGCTTTTTTTCGATAAATCAGGGTATAAAGCGCCCATGAATTCTAAATATGATGTCATTGTTGTTGGGGGCGGGCACGCGGGCTGTGAAGCGGCGGCGGCTTCGGCGCGCATGGGTGCGAAAACTGCGCTGCTTACGCATAAGCGCGAAACAATTGGTGTGATGTCATGCAACCCGGCAATTGGCGGACTTGGTAAGGGTCATTTGGTGCGCGAGGTTGATGCGCTGGATGGTCTTATGGGGCGCGTTATTGATCAGGCGGGCATTCAGTTTCGTATGCTGAATGCCTCTAAGGGCCCCGCAGTTCGCGGGCCGCGCGCGCAGGCGGATCGCGCGCTTTATCGTGATGCGATGCAGGAAATCTTGTTTGATTATCCGAATTTGGACATTGTTGAAGGCGCGGCGGATGATTTGCTTTTGGATGATAATGGCGAGGTTGAGGGTGTTTTAACGCTTGATGGTCGTTCAATCGCCTGTCGCTGCGTTGTGTTGACAACGGGGACGTTTCTTAGGGGCGTTATTCACCGCGGGCAAGAAACGGAGCCAGCGGGGCGAATTGGCGAAAAGCCAACGATTGGCCTTGCTGAAACGCTTGAACGGCTTGAGTTTCCGCTTGGCCGGTTAAAAACAGGAACGCCGGCGCGCCTTGATGGTCGCACGATTGATTGGAGCGCTTGTGAAGAGCAGCCCGGCGATGAGCGCCCCATTCCATTTTCCTATATGACGGATGAAGTTAAAGTTCCGCAAATCCCGTGTCACATTACATATACGAATGAAGAGACGCATAAAATTATTCAAGACAATATCCATTTGTCAGCGATGTATTCCGGTAAAATTGAGGGCACAGGCCCGCGTTATTGCCCGTCCATTGAAGATAAAGTTACGCGCTTCGCCGATAAATCTCGCCATCAGGTTTTTTTGGAGCCCGAGGGTCTGAATGATCACACGGTATATCCGAACGGTATTTCCACGTCTTTGCCGACCGATGTTCAGGAGCGGTATATTCGCTCTATTAAGGGGCTTGAGAATGTAGAGATTTTGGAGTGGGGTTATGCGATTGAATATGATTATGTTGATCCAAGGGCGCTTAAATACACATTAGAGACTAAAAAATTGCCAGGATTGTTCCTTGCTGGGCAAATTAATGGCACGACGGGTTATGAAGAAGCGGCGGCGCAGGGTTTGATGGCGGGGATAAATGCGGCGCTTCAGGCTGGTCTTGATTCTTTTGTTTCACGTGAAACAGCAAAAACTTTCCAATTAGATCGTGCTGATGCCTATATCGGCGTTTTAATAGATGACCTTATTACCAGAGGCGCCCCTGAACCCTATCGTATGTTTACAAGTAGGGCGGAATATCGCCTGAGATTGAGATCAGATAATGCGGATCAGCGTCTTACATCCAAAGGGGTCGGGGTTGGCTGTGTTGGCGCGGAGCGCCAAAAATTTTGGAAAATAAAGTCTGAGAAACTGCAAAAGGCTCGCGCGCTGGCAAAAAGCTATGTTGCCACGCCCAATGAGCTGGAGCGCCAGGGCATTGCTGTTAATAAAGATGGTGTGCGTCGCAATGTTTCAGATTTGCTTCGTTATAAAGATATCAGCTGGCAGCAGCTAGCGGCTGTTTGGCCAGAGATGAGTGGCGTTGAGGCCGATATTCGTGAACAAATTGAGTTTGATGCGCTTTACGCGGGTTATATGGAGCGCCATGAGGCGGATATTGAGGCGTTTCGTAAGGACGAGGCCTTGGCGCTGCCGGAGGGGTTTGATTATGACTCTGTTGGCAGTTTGTCCAATGAAGTGCGTCATAAGTTAAAGCAAGCCCAGCCTGCCACATTGGGCGCGGCCTCTCGCATACCGGGGGTTACGCCGGCGGCGCTTGTGACGCTGCTTCGTCACGTTAAAAAGCGCAAATCTTCTAGGTCCGGGAGCGCAAGCAATGCAGCCTGAGGATTTTAAGTCTTTTTATAATGTGTCCGATGATGTTTATGGGCGCTTGGTTGTTTATCACAAGCTTTTGCTGAAATGGCAGGGCGCGATTAATCTTGTTAGTCCTAAGACTGTTCAGGAATCATGGTCGCGTCATTTTGCAGATTCGGCGCAGGTTATTAAGCGATTGCCGGAGGTGGGCGACGCGCAAAAAACATTGGTTGATCTGGGTAGCGGGGCAGGTTTTCCGGGGCTTGTTGTTGGCATTATGCGCCCGGATTTTGATACGCACCTGATCGAATCAGATGAAAGAAAAGCACAGTTTTTACGCACTGTTTCACGTGAAACACAGGCCAATGTGACCGTTCATAATGAGCGTATAGAGCGCGTAGAGGGGCTTGAGCCTGGTTTTGTGAGCGCGCGCGCCCTTTCGGATTTGAGCGGTCTTTTGGGGCATTGTGCGGGGTGGTCGGAATTTAACGCAGATTTAAAAATGCTGTTTCTTAAGGGGCGATCTTATGAAGAAGAGCTCGCTGAGGCGCGCACCTTATATGATTTTGAGTGTGAAGAATTTGTTAGCGAAACATCATCTGAGAGCAGATTATTGTTTATAAGCAACTTAATTGCCCGATGAATTCTTGACGATCCGTGCGAATCTTTGCATGATGATTCTACATTTCAAATATCCAGCTAAATAAGGTGTCATATGCATTTGCGACCTTCTCGCCGCGCATCCGCGGCTAAATATCCCCGTCTCTTGGCTGTGGCCAATCAAAAGGGCGGCGTTGGTAAAACGACCACTGCGATTAACCTTGCGACTGCGCTATGCGCGATTGGTAAGAAGGTGCTTTTGGTTGATCTTGATCCGCAGGGCAATGCGTCAACGGGATTGGGTGTTCGTCGCTCGCTCATTCGCAACTCTGTTTATGATGTGTTGTTTGAAGCTGTTGGTATTACGGAAGCTGCGGTGAAGACCAAAGTGCCGGGATTGTCGGTTGTGCCGTCATCTGTTCACCTTTCTGGCGCGGAAATTGAGCTTGTTACTGCAGAAAACCGCGAATTTCGCCTGCGCGACGCGCTTCGTCGACCGCTGCCGTATGATTATGTGATTATTGATTGCCCGCCTTCATTGAATTTACTGACTTTGAACGCTTTGGTGGCTGTGGAATCGATTGTTGTGCCGCTTCAGTGTGAGTTTTATGCGCTGGAGGGGCTTAGTCATCTGACGAAGACGGTGGAGCGCGTGCGCAAGACGTTCAACCCCGATCTTGATATCCATGGCGTTGTTTTGACGATGTTTGATAAGCGCAATAATTTATCGCGCATGGTTGAGGTTGATGTGCGCAAGCATTTTGGTGATACGGTATATAAGACCGTTATCCCGCGTAACGTAAGGCTTTCAGAGGCACCGTCTTATGGCTTGCCGGCGATTGTTTACGATATGCGCTGCTCTGGTGCGCAGGCCTATATCAAGCTTGCGAAGGAAGTTATTAGACGCGAGCGTGCGTATCAAAAAATGTTAGAGGCAGCATAAGATGAGTGAGAATAATCCTAAAAATCGCGGTCTTGGGCGCGGGTTAAACGCGCTGTTTGAAGATGATGAGGTTTTTGCCGGTGTTGGCGAAGATGGGAACGCTTCTGCGCCTGCTGGCTCTAATGGTCGGTTGACGGTTGGTGTTGAGCAGCTTCAGCAAAGCCAGATACAGCCGCGTAAGATATTTGAAGAAGATGCTTTAAATGAGCTATCCGAATCGATCAAAGCGCATGGGTTATTGCAGCCGATATTGGTACGTCCGATTGAGGGTGAAGAGGGCAGCTATGAGATTATTGCGGGTGAGCGTCGTTGGCGCGCCGCGCAAAGGGCGCAGCTGCACGAAGTTCCGGTTATTGTTCGCGCGCTGAGTGATATAGAGGCGCTTGAGATTGCGCTTATTGAAAACTTGCAGCGCGAAGATTTGAACGCGGTTGATGAGGCGATGGGGTATCAGCGCCTGATGAATGAGCATAGCTATACGCAGGAGAAATTGGCGGAATCGCTTGGTAAGAGCCGCTCTCACATTGCGAATATGGTGCGGTTGCTTAATTTGCCGGATGTCGTGCTGGCGTTTCTTGAGCGTGGAGATTTAACGATTGGTCATGCAAGAGCGCTTATTACGGCGGCGGATCCAGAAGGCCTGGCGCGGGAGATTGTTGCCAAGGGTTATAGCGTACGTCAGGCAGAGGCGCTTGCGTCTGAAGCCGGCGGTAAGGACGGTTCTTCATCTAAGGCGAAGGCCAAATATAAGAAGGATGTTGATACGGTTGCGCTTGAGAAGGATATCTCTGATCGTTTAGGGATGCGCGTGTCGATTGATAGCAAGAACGGCAAGTCGGGCAAGATTTCGGTTAAGTTTAAGACGCTTGATCAGCTAGACACGCTGTTGAAGCATCTATCGAGCTAGAATCTAAATTCAATTTAACGAATAGAGCTGATGGACAGCACGGCCTGCGCACATAGCGTTTGGGCGGGCATGCCTGTGGTTTTGCACTGGGCCTCTAGCTCCATGAGGCGGGTGAGGACGCGGCTGATGTTTTTTAGTGACCAGCGCTGCGCTTGCGCCTTGAATATTGGGGCCTGTTTAAAGAATAGGGGCGGTCTCATGCCCTTTACGGCCTGTTCTACATTTTGCCCCTCTTCCATTTTTGAGCGCGTTAGATGTAGTTTGCGGAAGTGATTTTGTAGACTGCGGACGATGACGATGAAATTTACATCTTCCTCCATCAGTTGGTTATAGGTGCGTAGCGCCTTGTCCGGGTTGTTTCCCGCGGCGCTATAGACCAGATCATCGAGGGCAATAGCCCCGGCCTCTCCACAGCAGGCGCGGACATCGTTCAATGACACTACGCCGCCCTCTGGCCCCATATAGGTTATGACCTTATCCAGTTCGCTGCGCACCTTTTGACGGTTGCCGGATATGTTTGTGGCGAGCCAACCGGCCGCGTCATTATCAATGCGTAGGTTTGCGCCCTGTAGCGTTTCACGGATTAAGCGGCCTAAATCGCGCTCGTCCTCAACGTAGCAAGGGACAGCCGCGGCGTTATCTGCGCCTTCGCATAGTTTGCGCAGGGATGATCTGGGACTTAGCTCTCCGGCCTCCAGGATAATCAGGGCGTTATTATTTGGGTTTTCTAGATAAGCCTTGATGAGCGCGGTGGTTTTGTCGCTAGCGTTTTCGATTCGAATTAAACGGTCGCCGCCCATCATGGACATTGCGCCAGCTTCATCGCCTAGGCGTGCGGGGTCGTCGGTAAGAATTTCGGTTGAAAGCGTTGCCGCGTTGAAGGGGTCGTTAATGTCAGGCACGACCGTGAGGCCCATAGTTTTAGCGCGCTCTCGCATTAGGCCGTTATCGGGGCCATAAACCAAAATGACGCGCGCAGTGGAGTTTGGGGATTTAACGAATCCTTCAATTTCACGGTAGCTGAGTTTCATAGATTTATCGTAGCGCAACGCTATGCGCCGTCAAGATGCTTTGCAGTAAGAAGTGTAAGTTATGCGGCGATGTCTGATTTAGACAGGAAGTCTTTGACGATGTCTTTTGTGAAATCGGCGCAGCTATCGGCGCTGACGAGCTCGGGATGTTGCTGGCTTAATTCGGGCAGGGCCTTCATATAAGCCTTTTGTTGCTCAAGTGTTTTGAAGTTTTCGCGCTTTACGATCCAGTCTGGCCGGCCTTCTTCTAGGATGTGGGTCAGGGGCGCGCTGTATTTTTTGAGCACTGAATCTTTAAGGCAATCTTGGATTATCTCGGCAAAGCGCAGCGCGAATTCTTTGATTGTTTTGTTGCCATAGGGCAGATCGAAATAGCGCCCCTGATGCATGTGTGCATTGTCGAAGTTTTGAACCAAGGCCTCTTCGCAGCCCTTTAGGTTGTTCATATCAATACCAAAATCTTTTGTTAAGTCATTGATATTGTTATAAAAATTAGGACAGTAAGCAAGAAGGTAGCTTAAGACAGCGCCGGTGGCACGTTGGTGTTGAAGACCGGTGCAGAACAGGCTGCTGATCTCGGCGCGGTGACCGAATAGGGTGCCGTCGGTGTCACGAATTTCGGAGATATTTGTGGTGCGTCTCCAGCTTTCGCTTTGGGCCTGACGATAATTGAGCAGGTCGCAGGGGCCATAGCCGCCCTTTTCCAAATCAAGGAATGGTGACCATACATCATTTGGCAGCTTGGCCAGGTTTCCATCATCATTGAAGCAGACAAATACGTGCGGGTTGTTCAGTGTGTAGCTGATGTGGTTATCAATTAATTCTTCACCGCTCTTGGAGGTGAGGTAGAAATCTGGGATGCCGCCATTTCTTCCGCGGCGCTTAAGGATGCGGGTTCTTGGCGATCCGTCTACCGCCTTGCCTTCGTAAAATCCGCCATCGGCCTCCGTTGTTAGAATTAGGAACGGTTCTAGTGCGATGCTGAGGCGGATAATGCGTAGCAGGTGATCGAAGTCAGTGTAGGAGATGGAGACCTGAATGCTGGGGTCGAGGAAGGATTTAAAGGCATCTTCTAAATCGGGGCGCGGCGGTATCCAGAAGGCTTTATATCGATCATTGTGGGTTTGGTGATGCTGCTCTGGCGTTATGTTTGGTAGGTAGCCAAAGGGGCTAGGCGCTATGCCCTTGTCGCGGCCAAAGTTATAGATGTTTTCAAAACGCTGATTGATTTGCGTGATGAGCTGGTCAAAATCTTCGCGTTTATAGGGATCGGTTAGGATTTCTAATGTTGTTGCTGAAGGTTCGGTGTTCATGCAGATGGCATTGCGCGCACCTTCTGATACGAAATTATTGCTTTGCTCTTCGGTCAGGGCCGTTAGGTCGCCGATATTGTAGAAGTTATTTTCAACCTCCATCCCGATTCTGGACTCTGTATCCGGGAAGTTTTTATTGCTTAGCGTGCCTTCATATAAAGCGAAAACGTCGCTTTTGTTTTGCACGGGCCAGTTTTGGGATTTGGTTTTAATTTCAGACATTAAATTAATATAGCACTGGTTGGTCGTTATAGAAGGGCACAAATGCTTATCAGAATAAATAATGCACCAAAGTAAAAATATTTGACATAGAAAAAATTGAGCGCTATATCTGGCTTATTGCTTTTCAATAGATTGGCAGTCGCGGAATTTGATGGTTACAGCTTGCACCGCGTTATCAATGCTAAAGCGCCACGGCCCTCAAAGATTTTATCTATAGAGCACGCTGTGGTTTCCATTAATTTGGACACTACGGTGAGGTCTATGCTCTTTTGTCGGCATTTCCCTTCACAAAGTGTTTTGAACTTAACTGCTGTGCATTATTGCGCAGCTTAACATTGTGAAGGTAAAAAAATGACAGAACATACATATGGCCATAGAGGCATTCACGGAAGCTCACGAATTTTATTGTTGTGCGATGGGCAGACAGTCTCTCATATAACGATACCCTTTAATGCGTTTGGTCGTCGCAAAGTCGCCCCTACAATTGAAGAGCTGGCAGCCATTGAAGCGGAAAACAAGCGCCGTGGTGACTTGCTTGATCAAGCTTTAGGGCAATGGGATGTAGAGGGCGATATTGACTCTGATTTAAAGTCTGAGCTTGAGGCGGTTTCCCCGCCGCGTTAAATGACGGATGTTACTGAGTGCGTTTTAGATAAAGATTTATTTGAGTCTCTATCTGGCGGGCTAAATCATCCAATGCGTTTCGGCGGGTATTGTCTTCGGAGACGCGCGTTGAGAACTCACTATTTAAAACATTATAGCTTGTGATGCTGTAAATATTACGGCTAAGCAGAATTTCTGCGGTTTGCTTGTCTCTGAGCAGCATTGTCGTTGAAAGGCGCAATTGTCCGCGGGTGGCATCTGAATTTTTGGTGATGTCTAGATCGGTTAGGCTTTCGATGATGGGCGCAACTTCTAATGTGTATTGCGCATTTAATGGGCGGCCCGTGCGGTAAAATTTATCGATTAATTCGTTGCGCAGATATTGTCCCTCTCGGTCGGGGATGCTGGCAATGTCGACCAGCGCCAGCTTACTTTCAACACCGACAGCTGTGTGTTTGTTTACGCCATATACGGGATGAAACCCACAGGCGGCGAGCAAAAGAACAGCAGCATAAAGAGCAATTACGTTTTTCATCCTACAACCACATTAACAATTTTACCGGGCACATAAATAAATTTCCGTACATTTTTACCATCGATGAACTTTACCACATTATCTTCGGCCAAGGCCTGTGATTTTGCTTCATCTTCGCTGGCGTCTGGTGCGATGGAGATTGTGCCGCGCATTTTGCCATTTACCTGCACGCCGATTGTCACGGTTTCGGCGGTGAGCAATGATTCATCCATTTGCGGCCATGGGGCTTCGGTTAGAAGAATATCATGACCCAAAATGCTCCATAGCTCTTCCGCTAGGTGGGGCATCATGGGGTTGATTAATTGAACCAAGGCCTCGATGGCTTCGCGTAGAGCCCAGCGCTCTCCGTCACCATCTTTCATGCTGTTTAGGCTGTTTGATAGTTCGCGGATGCGGGCCACGGCCTTGTTCATGTGGAAGTTTTCAATGTCTTGCGCCACGCCGCCAATGGTTTTGTGCGTGATTTGGCGCAAGTTCATTGCGGCTTCGCTGAAGTTATCCGGCGCTTTGGTTCCGGCCTCTGGCAATGTGTCTTTGGTTTCGATTACAAAGCGGTAGATTTTGTTGATGTATCGCCATGCGCCTTCAATGCCGGCCTCCGTCCATTCCAAATCGCGCTCTGGCGGGGAGTCGGAGAGGATGAAAAGACGGGCGGCATCTGCGCCGTAGGTATCCATGATTTCTTCTGGATCGACCACGTTCTTTTTGGATTTAGACATTTTGATTGTGGCGCCGACCTTAACGCTGGATTTGTCTTCCATGGCTTCGTATTCGACGGGGGTGATCCATTTACCGTCTGCATTGGTATAGGTTTCGTGGGTTACCATGCCTTGGGTGAATAGTCCGGCGAAGGGCTCGTCCACGTCAATAATTCCGCAATCGCGCATGGCTTTGGTGAAGAAGCGCGCATAGAGCAGGTGCAAAATGGCATGCTCAACGCCGCCAATATATTGCTCCACCGGCATCCAGTATTTTGCCTTGTCCTTGGCGACGGGCTGAGTTTCATTGTGGGGATCGCAATAGCGGAATTGATACCAGCTGCTCTCGAAGAATGTGTCGAATGTGTCTGTCTCGCGCTGGGCATCCTTGCCGCATGATGGGCAGGACGCATTTTTCCATGTTGGGTGATGCGCCAGTGGGTTGCCAGGTTTGTCGAAGCTGACATCCTCGGGCAGTGTGACGGGCAATTGATCTTCGGGCACAGGCACCGCGCCGCAGCCGTCGCAATAAATGATGGGAATTGGACAACCCCAATAGCGCTGGCGGGAGATGCCCCAGTCGCGCAGGCGATATTGTGTTACGCCCTCACCATTTTCAAGTTCTTCACATTTTGTGATGACGGCCTTTTTGGCGGCGTCGATATCCATGCCGTCTAGGAACTGAGAATTGGCGAGCTTGCCGGGTTCCGTGAAGGCTTCTTTTTCTATTTTAAATTCCGCTGGGTTTTCATCTGTTGGGATAACAACAGGAAGAACGTCTAGATCATATTTATTGGCGAAATCCAAATCGCGCTGGTCATGCGCGGGCACACCGAAAATGGCGCCTGTCCCGTAATCCATTAAAATGAAGTTGGCGATATAGATGGGTACTTCACGGCCCAATAATGGGTGCGTGGCCTTGTATCCCGTATCGAAGCCGAGCTTGTCGGCCTGTGCGATGGCTTCTTCTGAGGTGCCGGTAGCCTCGCATTCCTGCTTGAATTTTTGAAATTCTGCGCTTTCGGGCACTAGGTTTTTTACGAGGGGGTGGTCTAGCGCAAGCCCAATGAAGGATGCGCCGAATAATGTGTCGGGGCGTGTGGTATAGACCTCGACTTTTTCATCTCGATCAATAACATCCCATTTGAATTGAAGGCCGGTTGATTTGCCGATCCAGTTTTCCTGCATCAGGCGCACCTTTTCAGGCCAGCGCTCTAGCTTGTCTAAGTCGCCTAATAATTCTTCGGCATAGTCGGTGATTTTTAGGAACCATTGGTTGAGCTTGCGGCGTTCAACGGGGGCGCCAGTGCGCCAGCCGCAGCCATCGATGACTTGTTCATTGGCCAGTACCGTATTGTCGATAGGGTCCCAATTCACAACGGATTCTTTGCGGTAGGCGATGCCCTTATCAAGGAAGTCGATAAACATTTTTTGTTCATGGCGGTAATATTCGGGGTCGCAGGTTGCGAATTCGCGGCTCCAATCAATGGAGAGGCCCATATTTTTAAGCTGGGCGCGCATGATGTCGATATTGGCGTGCGTCCACTCGCCGGGGTGGCGATTGTTTTCTATCGCGGCATTTTCTGCGGGCAGGCCAAAGGCATCCCAGCCCATGGGGTGAATAACATTAAAGCCCTGAGCTTTGCGGTATCTGGCGACAACATCACCCAGAGTATAGTTACGGACATGGCCAACATGAATGCGCCCGCTGGGGTAGGGGAACATTTCCAAAACGTAGTATTTGTCCTTTGACGGGTCTTCGGTGACGGCAAATGCATCGCGATCCGCCCAAGTTTTCCGCCATTTGTTCTCAGATTCTCTGATGTTGTATCGAATTTCGCTCATTTGATCATTTCCATTTATCTTTTCACATCGTTTTTCGTCGCTTGCGTATGAAATATACGCATCGCTTCTCATGCCTTGTGAAAAAACAAAGCGAAACGATCAATAATGTTTTGAGAGGCGCCTGTTAAAACGTCTCGACAAGGATATATGAATTACCGTAAATGCTGTATTCCAGCAAGATGGAATTATTTGACATAATTTAATTCATGTTATATTGTATCCTCAGAATTTAAAACTAAGAGGGAATGATTATGGGATTTAGTGATGAAATGTCTGACATGGGCAGCAATACTGGAGAATTTGGCGCTCGTCATAAAGGCCATGCCAAAAAAGGGTTTGATAATACAAAGCCAAAAAATCAAGATCATGAGGATTTTGTTGATGAAGCCGCAGTGGTTAAAAGAAACCCGCTGGATGGTGTCGAGTTAGAAAACCCACGTCATGATCGCGATATGAAATAGCCTTGGATATTATGTAAGCATTAAAAAAGCCCCCTGAAATTCAGAGGGCTTTTATTTTGTTCTAAATATGAGCCGGAGCTTTATTCATCCAATTGAGCGATGCGTAGCTGGCGCGCTCTGGTTAGGATGGTGTCTTCCAATTCGCGGGCGGTTTGATCGGATGTGTCGATATCTTTCCATCCATTGCCGCTTTTCACCTGTTTAAACACGCGCACGCGCACACCGTCGGAGCGCAATTGACGCCCTAATATAAAGACATTGATCTTGAAGCGCTCGTCGCCCTCGGCCTCTGGTGCGTACCAATCGGTTAAAATAACGCCGCCAAATGGGTCTGCGCTGGCGAGGGGCATGAAGGATACTGTGTCCAAAGATGCGCGCCACAGGAAGCTGTTTACCGCAAGGGCACCAGCGCCGCCGTCTTCTTTTTTACGGTCGCCGAGAAGGCCGCCAGTGCCAAATATGCTTTTTGGCTTATTATATATGTCGTTTGCGTCAGATGTGCGGTCATACCCAGTGGGGTATTTGGCTTCTGTTTTTATGCCATCTGTTCCACATGCACCCAATATGGCGATGCTGGTTAGTAGAAGGAAGCAGGTTAGAAGTGGGGCTGAAAATTTTGCCATTACTTTTTAAATCCTAAAATTAGTAATTGATTTCATATTCATTACCATGCAAATTTTAACGCTACAAGAGTCACATAGACTCAAAAACGCATCCCCTCTGTGCATAAAACAATGAAAAGTGCGTGTTGCAAATTTGCAACGATGCCGAAAAAAATGTGATATTTTTGTGCAAATCGCGTTGACCCCCCATGAAAACTTAGGCTTAATCGTTGGTGTTTGCTGGAAACAGCAGGCACTTTTATTTTATTTGGAGGAACTACTAATGAAAAAACTACTTACATCAGCTGCTGTTTGCGGTCTTGTGTTTGCTGCTGCTCCGGCACATGCGGACATCGATCTTGAGCTAGGCGGCTACTTTAAAGGCTACGGCGCGTTCGTAGACCAAGACGACAATGCTGACACAAATGGTGCCCTTGCTGGTAATCAAGGTGCTGGCGAAGCTTCAGACTTTGACTTCATTCGTGACACTGAAATTCATGCAACTGGCGAAACAACATTGGACAATGGTCTAGTTGTTGGTGCGCATTTCGAATTCTCTGTTGATGGTGGTGACGCTGCAGCAGTTGACGAGAGCTATGCATACTTCTCCGGCTCATGGGGTCGTGTTAATTTTGGTGATGAAGACGGTGCTGGTTACCTTCTACAGGTCGCTGCTCCTTCTGCAGACTCAAACATTGACGGTATCCGTCAGTATGTTCAGCCTGTGAACTACCTAGCAGCTATCGGTGATAGTAATGCTTCTGGTGCAGTTGCTGATGAACTTCTTCTTGTTGCTGGTCTAGGCGCTGCTGGTGGTAACAGCATCGATTACGATATGGATCAGTCAGGTAAAGATACAAAGCTTACATACCTTTCACCAATCATGAACGGCTTCCAAGCTGGTGTATCTTACACTCCAGACACTGGCCCTGCTGATGACCTAGAAGGTGTTGGCTTTAAAGACGTTGAAGATACTCTAGAAGACACTTATGAAGCTGCTATTCGTTATGAAGGCATGTTCAACAATGTTGGTGTTATCTTGGGTGCTGGTTACGCTCACACAAATCAGGAAGAGACAACTGTTCCTGCTGTAAATGACGATCGTCAAGCATGGAATGTTGGTGCTGACTTCGATATCGGTCCATTCGGTGTTGGTGTTATCTACCGTGAAGACAACGGTGGTTTTGAAGGTAGTGCGGCTCGCGATGATGAAGAGACATTGGTTATTGGTGTAGATTACACAACCGGTCCTTTCAAACTTGGCGCTTCTTACTATGATCAAGAGAACACATTTGCAATTAACGGTCTGGACACACAGCGT
The DNA here is from genome assembly GCA_937128575.1 of uncultured Alphaproteobacteria bacterium. Lineage (GTDB taxonomy): Bacteria > Pseudomonadota > Alphaproteobacteria > Micavibrionales > Micavibrionaceae > JAGRKE01. The sequence continues at coordinate 14,041 of CAKZMN010000032.1, forward strand.
TATTCAGGTGGTGTTACATATACTTATGGCCCAGGCATGACATTCCGCGGTTCCGTTGGTTATGTTGAGCACGAAGCAACTGGTGTTGGTGGTCCGGGTAACAACGACATTGACGCTACATACGTAACATTGGGTACACAAATCAACTTCTAATCGAAGCTGGTTTATACCTTACAGAATTTGGATTGGGCCTCTTCGGAGGCCCTTTCTTTTTGTTTTGAGTTATGTGACGGCCTGACCTAATATGACTCTCATGTCTGTTTCTGAAAATTTATCCCTTATCCAAGAAAAAATTGATGCGGTGGCCGCTGGTGCAGAGCGCGCAAGCGATGATGTGCAGCTTGTCGCGGTTAGTAAAAAACAACCGGAAGGCCGCATTCAAGAGGCGCTGGGCGCTGGTCATCGAACGTTTGGTGAAAACCGCGTGCAAGAGGCGCAAGAGCGCTGGGGCGCTTTGCGGGCGACCTATACTGATTTAAAGCTGCATTTGATTGGGCCGCTTCAGACCAATAAGGCGGGCGATGCGGTTGCTTTGTTTGATGTGATTGAAACTGTTGATCGTGAGAAGCTGGCGCGGATATTAGGTAAAGAAATGGAAAAGCAATCTAGAGCGCTACCGTGTTTTATTCAGGTCAATACGGGTGATGAGGAGCAAAAGGCGGGCATATCGCTTGATGCGCTTGATGGTTTCTATGTGTTTTGCACGAAGGAATGCGGTCTGAATATTATTGGTTTAATGTGCATTCCCCCCATTAATGAAGAGCCAGAGCGTCATTTCAAATTATTGGCGGCGCGCGCGAAAGCTTTGGGGCTAAAGCATTTAAGCATGGGGATGAGCGGTGATTTTGAGAGGGCGATTTCCTGCGGCGCGACCTATGTGCGTGTTGGTACGGGGGTTTTTGGCGCCCGATCTAAGGCTTAATTTTCACCATCATATAGGCGTTGTGGCGCAGATAGGCTGACTTGTGTGATTGGTTCGCGCAGAAGAGCCTCACTTTGCAGGGCGCTTGGATATTGCTGGCTGGTTGTTTTCCCTGCTGTGCGCCCGCTTGCGACCGGGGCGCGCTCAATTGTAATCTGGTTTTGCGTGCGCGCGCCGCTATCTGAGAAAGCGAGGAGCGCGCTGGCCATATCGTCATATTCTTGAGCAATTTCTATGGCGTTATTTAGGTTTTCTTCTGGCGCGTTTAAGGGCGTTGTTTCTTTATCATATGGGTTTGCGTTGTTTTTTGTCTTATACGCAAAATCGGGGGCTTCGCCGCGCATGGCGCCGATAGCGTTTTGCGCCACGTCTTTACCGGTTTCTTCTTGGATAATGGTGTTGATTAAACCCGACGCCACGCCAACGGGGCCGCCAAACACTGCGCCGCCGACAATGTTGCCAATGGGCTTAATTTCGTCGCCTGTGATGTTGCGATATACGTAATTAACCCCCGGAATGTGATGCAGGGGGTTCACCATGTCGATCAGATCGGCAAATGTGAATTCGTCTGTTGCGGCGCTATCGCTTGCTGCGCTCTCCTGATAAGCGTTGCCGTATTGTGAGATGCTGGGGTCTTTTTTGTTCTGCGCAGCGCTTAGGTTTTGTTGAACAATTTCTTGGGGCGTTGAGGCGTTTTCCCATTTGGGTACATAGCCGCCCATGCGTTCATTTTTTACCATTTTCATCACTTTTTGCGGGGCGATGTGGTTGGTGTGGGTCGTTGTGGGGGCTAATTTATCGATCATAGGTAAAAGAGTTTGCAATTGCTATGCCATTCGCCGTTCTTTTGGAATCAAGTGCTTAGCGTTGTTGATGCTGGCTTTGCGCGCGCGAAACGGGTTATTTTTGCCGGATATATGTGGCATATATGACGTTCATCGTGATATGTAGGAATATATGAGCAGTCCCATTATTATTTTAGATCAAGAGGAGTTTTCGCGCCGTGCCTTGCGCCGGGTTTTGGAGCGCGCTGGGGCGGCTGGTTTATGTACGGTTCAAGCAAACCTTGATGATATGCCTGATGATGCAGTCTCTTTGATTGTTGGGTCGGCCGATTTTGATGGCGCAAGGGCCCGTGAAAATGATCGTTTTTCTAGGCCCCTTCGGGTTGGGGCGCTGCTTGAGCGTATTTATAGCCATGCGCGTGCGCAAAAGCGCGGCGATGCAGAGGGTAAAATTGTTGGGCCTTATACGCTTGATTTGGTCTCTAGTGCGCTGGTTCATGATGAAACTGGCGCTCTTTTGCGGCTGACGGATAAAGAGAAGCATATTTTACAATATTTGATCGGCAGGCGCGGGGAGGTTATAGAGCGCGCGGAGCTTTTGGGCGAAGTTTGGGGGTATGTCGAGGGCATTGAAACCCACACATTAGAGACGCACATATATCGTTTGAGGCAGAAAATAGAGCTAGACCCTGCGGAGCCTAAGATTCTAATTACTGAAAATTCTGGATATAGATTAGCTTAACTCAAGCTTTGATTTTTCAACGGCGTTTATGAGGCCGTTTAAGAAGGTGTCGCTGCGCTCGATCACTAGTGTCTCTATATTTCGATCAGATAATATTTTTAGATCTTCCAGCAGTTTATGGATATCGCGCACTTCGCTTGATTGAAGGCCGAGATTTTCTCCGGCTTGCTTTGCTTCACTGACGGAGACGCGCTTAATATTTTCTGTGTTTCCGCTACTGCCTTTTGCGGCGTGTTTATAGGCGCCCATGGCCTGGGCAACATCACCGCTCATCGGGCGTTTTTGATTGAAGTCTCGACCAACGGCAAGAGCGCTTGCGCTTTTTTGATCGTCTGTCGTTTTGGGGTCAAATTGCTGCGCCCCTTTTTCTGGTGGTAGGGATTTTAAGAAGCTCTCTAAAAAAGCGTGTAGGGCGTCAATTGATACGGCAGCATTATCGTCTTCGGAGAAAAGGGCCACTTCTTCGTCTTGTTCATTATCTTTGCGCTTTTGCTCATCCGGATCTTGTCGGTTGATTTCTTGGCGCGTGTCAGCGTTTTCCGCATGACGCGGTTTCTGCACTCCAAAGACATTATTTAATGTAGAAAACATAGCGTTTTCATCCTGTTTGCGTTTAATGCATTCATTTCTCGCATTATATATGCAATGTGAATGCCAATTAACAGAATTTCTTTTTAAGCCACTGTTTTATAATGACTAATCTATGTTTTGCGTGACGGTTTCGGTGCGGTGCCAGTCTGCTTTATAAGAAACCAGTGTTTCTTTTTGCTGCGTTTTGGGGTTGAGGTATACAAACTCCAATAACGCAATATCTGTTAGGAGTGGCCATTGTGCAGCGCCTTCTATGATTAGAGGCTGTGACGCTTTTGCTGCGATGGGGCGCAGTTCTAAATTTAATTCACCGTCATATATTTTTCTAAATTCAAAAACGCCACGCACTTTTTTATATTGCGCTTTGGTGAGGGGCAGCGCAGCAAACTTGTTTAAATTTTGTGCAATAGCGGCGATCCATTCTTCACCGAAGGGGTAGGGAAAGTAAGGTGTTTCTGCGGCTTGAGAATTGGTGAATTTAAAATTCAGAGTTGGCGTTTTGGAGTCTGTCCGCAATTGTAGATTAATGTCTGTGTTAATTGAGAGGTAGTTTTCTGATGGCTCAAACTCTTTGAATTCTTGTTTAAGGCGCAGGATTTCTCTGTCAAAAATTTGTTGGCGCTCGAACATAGATTCTTCATTTTTGAATAAAGGCGTTTGTTCGATTAATTTTTGAAATTGTGGCGTTTGATTGGTGAGTTTGTGAAACGCGAATGCCGCTTTTTCTGTTTGAGAAAGCGAAGACTCTTGAGCCCACACGTTTTGTACCATGGCAGTGGCCAAAAACTGTGCAATAAGCAGTGCAAATAAGATGTAAGGCGACGGTGTTTTAAAAAATTTCATATTTAAATTCTATTCAAGACTTGGAATTTGATCATAATACATACTATGAGCGATAACAAAGACACAAAACTAGATAAGTTAGAAAAAGAAGATGTCGAGCTTTGGCGAGAAATGACGCGTGATGTCGATTTGATGCCTGGGCAGACATATCAAGCTGGCGATTCTGAGACGAGAGCGGGCAAAAGCGCGCGACCCATTAGCGAGGTTGTTGTGATGCCAAAAGCCGAGCCTAAAGCGCGCAAGTCCTCAGGCGGCACTGGACTTGACCGCCGTAGTGACGAGCGCCTGCGTCGTGGTCAGATGGCCATTGAGGCGCAGCTGGATCTGCATGGTCTCAATCAAGTGGCTGCCTATGAGGCGCTACAGAGCTTTATTCATCGATCTTATGCGTCTGGCTTGCGCTGCGTACTTGTTATTACGGGTAAGGGGCGTACGGGGCCGGGCGTATTGCGTCAGCGTCTGCCGGAGTGGCTGGCGGAAGATGGCGTTTCTGGGTTAATTTTGAAAACACATAGCGCACAGCCCAAACATGGCGGCGGCGGCGCATTTTATGTTTTGCTTCGCCGTCATCGATAGCGCCTAACGCACTATAATTTTTTCTGTACGCACAATATCCTTTTTGCCCTTACGTTTTAGGCGCGCCGTACCTATATAGGCGCCAGAGCGTATGGATGCGTTTTTCAATCTGCGCCCGGTGAAGTAATATTGGCGGGCGCGTGATTTTTCTTGAATGGTTGTGCGCTCAACAAATAAATCGCCGCTCGCGCTGCGAATTTCCATGTGCACTTCATCGCCCGCTTGCATACCGTAAAGGGCCGCCCAGAACACGAGCGCGTCGCTGGCGGGACTGATTGATTTTGGTTTCTCTGCGCCGCCCTGTATGGCTATGAAGTCGGGGGCTTTGTTTTCAAATCCGGCGTCGAATATGACTGAAGATTGATATGAAATCCCTGAGTCTTTCGCCCACATTGTGGTTTTCATTTTGCCGCAGCCCTCATTTGCATTCATGCCGGTGAAGGGGTCGACGATGCCGCCCTCCCAAATTGTACCGAAATGTAGGTGCGGGAATTCTGACAAGCCGGAATGACCGATTTGTGCAATATTTTGCCCTGTGGTGACGATATCTTTGGGCTGTACGTTTATGCTGCCGTTTTTAAGGTGGCAGTACATGGTGCGCAGGCCAGGAAATCCAGCGGGGCCATGGTCGAGCAATATGGCGTTGCCACATTCCTTGCGCGCCTCTTTAATGCTGTCTAGCTCCTCTTTGGTTTTTGTTTTGTCGTCTTCCCCGTTGCGTACGCGCATGACGGTGCCGGTTAGGGCGGCGCGTACGTTTATGCCTTCATTAACCTCAGTCATTGAGCGCACCGCGAAATCCACGCCCTTATGTGTATCGTAGCTGCGGTCTGCGCAGGTGAAATCGAGCGCGCCTTCGGTGGGGTCAACATCGACGTAATTCACGATCCAGCAATCCGCTCCAACCGCACAGTCAACAGGGGATTCAAATTTTGGCGCTTTCGGCAAATTGTCCTGCGCGGCGGCGGCGTTATAGCCGGAGAGCAGGAGTAATAATGTGAGCGCCGCGCGTAATGGGCTTTTGTTTGACATAACTTAAATATTCGTCTATAAAATTTTGCAGAAAGGTTAAACCTATGTATCACAAATATGCAGCGATTTTCAACAAAGTCACAGGTAAGTCACGCATGATGACGGCGGATGAGTTTGAAAAAAACTTGCGCAAAGTTGATCGTGCAGGGCTTGAAAATGACCCGCTTTATGAGCGTTCTGAAAGTTTTGTGCGCAAAACATATGACTTTGTGTCTGTTGATGATGCTAAGCCGCTTACCTTTTCTAAGAAACATACCCGTATGGGCAATGAGACTATTGTGTCTGCTTATTTTTCTTATGCTGCGGGTCATGGGGTTAAAGACCATCTTTATGATCGTAATAAAAAGCGTACGCCGGAAAGTCTTGAAAGCGCGATTAAAAACGGCAAACGCGTTTTATTTAGTGTTGGTTTGAATACATCACATAAGCCGTTAAATTTTCGTGCGATGCAGGGTTTCGGTGGGACGACGCTTAATAAATTTTTGAACAAAAGCCGCGGCAATAAAATTGTGGTGTCTGTGCGTAGCGCGGAAGAGTTGGTTTCTAAGATTGATGAAATTAAAGCCATGTGCCCATCGCTTAAGAATTTTGAGAAGCGCACGTTTGCGCTTTATCGCGGCGGTGTATTACCCTATGCGCAGTTTGATTTGCGAGGGCAAAGTCTTCAGCCCCTATTTAAGCAAGTTTATGATTTAGAGAGCGGTGTTTTGCTTGACCCTAAAAAAGGCAAGCGGGCCATTGGGTTTCCGCGTTTGATTACCTTTAAGCCGACATCAACGATGGTGCAGTATCCTTTTAAGGGTTATCCGAAGGGTAATGTTACGGTCTCTGATTCTGGCCGCGAAATGTCGATGAGTACTCTCACATTTCCGCAAAAAAATATCAGAGAGACACTGCGCTATAATCAATTGGTTGAGGATATTGTTAACCGCAAGAAAGATGTGTTCGTTTTATCCTCGCCTAGCATCACCATCCCGCGCCCGAAAAGAACCGCGAAGGGTGTGCAGTGGGAGCTGCTCCGGTGGAATGTGGGCGATATTGCTGCGCAAACATTTGCGCAAGATAAGGAATCCTCGAAGGGTCATGGCGGCCTTGGTGGTAATGCGCAGCGCTTTAATGATGGCGCATCTGGTGAGGGCGCGAATGACAATGGCGAGCGTCAAAGTGCGCGCGCCGCGGGCTATTTAGGCGCACATAATCAAATGTCATTATTTTCGGGTAATATTTATGCCCCTGGCCCTGGGCAGTAATTTTTATTGAGCCAAGCTCATAGGCACATTCGCCACGGGCTTTTTCGGTTTTTCTACGCTGATATTAAGGGCCTTTAGCGCGCTTTCTATTGGAATGAAGAAGTTTAAATCTGCGCTACGTTTTCCCTCATGCATATATAATCCGGCGACAGTGATGCCGACCAAGTTGCCGTATTTATCGACCAGTGGGCCGCCGCTATTGCCGCCGTGGGTAGGCACATCGCCCTGAATGAAGTCCTGATTTGTGCCTAATATTTTATATTTATATCTGTGGGCGCTGACGATTCCCTTGCTGATTGTGTCTTGTAGGCGCGCGCTTTTTGGGGCGCCGATAGCGAAGATATCTTCACTGACGGCGGGCCATTGTTTTTGAATGGGCAGGGTGGTGATTTTTAGATCGTCGGGCATATCTTCGATTTTTAGTAGAGCCACATCGCGCTCTGTATCGACGCGCAGAACTTGCGCTATTAGTTTTCCTTTTTTACCTGCCGTGACAATGCGTACGCGCTGGGCGTTGCCGACCACATGTTGGTTGGTGAGGATGTGTCCCTGATTTGTGATGAAAAAACCGGAGCCATGGCCCGCGCCCGCCTGCACCAAAACGGCGGCCTGTTTTGTGTGTGTCGCGGTTTCAGAAAAGGGTGCGCGCGCTAGCGGCCTTGCGGTGATGGATACTGCT
>CAKZMN010000033.1 GCA_937128575.1 uncultured Alphaproteobacteria bacterium
CCTTAGCGCGACAATGCGTAAGGTCCTTTTTTTATGCCCGCATTACGCTAAGGCTGAGTTGTGATTAAAGCGCCTGATCTGGCAATAATCTTTTCACCAATGGCTGAAGATCTTTCTCATAGCGCTTCCATTTTTCAACTGACGTTTTATAAATGGGCTGCGTTACCTGCGCCTTACTTGCTGTGATTACTGTGCGTTTTTGCTTATGCGGCTCAAGACAGGCGTCATTCCACTCTAGACCGACATGATCAATAAGCTTGCGCGCCTGCTCTTCAAAATTACCAACGGTTTCTTCGTAGTCCACTTCCAAGATACGACCAGGAAGAACTTCACGCCAATAATCCATTAGATCTAGATAGGCTTGATACTCCGTTGCCAAGTCTTCAAGGTCATAAGAAAAATACTGACCGCGGGCAAAGCTTTGTTTATAGCAAGATAAACAAGTATCAATTGGGTTTCGGCGGCAATGAATAATTTTAGCATTTGGCAGGATGCTTGCGACAAAACCTAGATATAGGTAGTTCGCAGGCATTTTATCGACAATGCGCAGCGCTTTGCCGGTTTTATCCTTTTGTTTCACCAGATCAACATATTCCTTGCCGAGTGTCTTCATATCCTCTGGCGTCATTTTATGGGGCAGAATACAGTGAACGTCACCGAGCTCTCTTAGCTCTCCCGCGCCATATATATCTGGATGAGATGACAAAATTTGTTCCGTTAATGTTGTACCGGAGCGCGGCATGCCAACAATGAAAATGGGAACATCACTATCATAACCGGAGCCGCTTAAGCGCGTGAGTAACTCAGGCGTATATTGCGTTTCAATAGCCTTATGAAGATTATCTTCTTTCCAGCGCGCATGCGGTACAAGCTTACGCTTAATATCGTTAGCCTTTTTCAAAAACTTGAAGGCCTTATCATAATTTTTAAGCTGTTCATAAGCATCCGACATGGCAAAGAAGTATACAGATGCAGCCTCTTGCCCATATGTATCGATTTTGCTTTCCAATTTTTTCATATGCTGGAAATCAATATCATCTTCGGATTCGAATTTCTTTAACGTAACAAGCGTTGAGTAAGCGCCAGGAATTTCTTTGTCCAGTTCAATAACTTTTTCTATGATTTCCTTAGCTTCATCATTTCTATTGAGTGAGATTAAAAGTTCTGCTTTATGCTGCATAGCGGCAACATATTCAGGCGCCATAGAAAGAGCCTTATCAATATGCTTCAAACCTTCTTCTGGGTCTTCATTATAGAAGTGAATTAAACCGCGTCGTACATATAGCGCCACCATATCAGGGCTAATTTCCAACCCCTGCTCAACCGCCTTCAGCGCCCCGTCATAATCATTAATGCGTTCGCGAATTTCTGATAGTTTCATGAAAGCGCGCGCCGAGTCAGGCTCTCGCTTCACGGCCTCTTGAATAGCCGCCTCGGCGTCATCGAACTGATCAACGCGAGACAGAACGTCAGCGAGGTTCAAATATGGTTCAGAGCTATCTGGATTAGAGTGCAAAGCGCGCTGCGCCAATACGTGCGCTTGTTCAAACTCACCTAACTCACATAAACCATTACAAATTGGCCCATAGGCTTCTGAAAATTCAGAATTAAAAGCGATGGCATAACGCGCAGAGATGACCGATTCTTCATATAATCTCTTATCAGCGTAGGCAATCGCGGCGTTACAATGGGCCTGATAATATTCTGGGCGAGCGTTGGTTGCTTTTTTATACATATCAAGCGCATCATCCGTGCGCCCCAAGTCGCGATATACATTCGCCAAATTATTCAATGATTCTGGGTTTTTAGGGTCCAGCTCCACAGCTTTTTCACATTTTTCCAAAGAATCATTAATGCGCCCCATTTCACGCAGAGCATTGCCCCAGTTTGACCAAATCATAACTTCGTCTGGTTTAATTTTCGCTGCCTCAGCCCACGCATCAAGGGCCTCTTCATATTTTGAACGCTTCGCCAAAGCCATGGCCAAACCGTTTAGAGACACCATATCCTCAGGTGCAATTTTCAAGGATGTGCGGCAAACCTCTTCTGATTCCTTGTAACGCTCTAGTGACCATAGCGCGTAGCTTTTATTATTAAGGGCCTCAAGGTATTCAGGCATAATAGCCAATGCTTTGTCGTAATACTCCAAGGCCTTCTCATTATCACCAGTTTGTGCCAAAACGCCGCCATAGTTGTTTAAACACGACACATTTTCCGGCTCAGTATCTACCGCAATTTGAAGATAATGCAGAGCCTCATCAAAATTGGCCGCTTGGAACAGCAAAACGCCCAAAAACTGAGTCGTGGGGAAATGATCGGGCACAGCGCGTAAAATGTCTCTATAGGTGCGCTCGGCTAATATGTAGTTTCCTGACTGATGATGGCCGTGCGCGAGTTGTAGCGCCTCATCCAGAGTGACCTCGTGCTGCTCTTCATCGGTAGTGTTGGTTTCTATTTCTGCGGAAGACATAATTGAAGGCGCTCCAAAAGTTTGTGATTAAATGATTATTTATCCTTGCGGCTCTTCATAATATGTAGCCTACTGCGTCGAGTAAATAAAATTATTTAATTACGTAACGTTTAAATAAAATATTAACTAAACTGTTATATTCTATGAAGACCAAGTGTAATTTTTGCGAGTTTTATTTCTATGTTAGATGTAGAACTTCGGGGCTTTTAAAAGTCTTACAGTTGTGATATCTTGCTTCGGTGAGGTTTACACTACTATTACGTGCGAAAAGGATATTTGCGCTATACCAACTGCGTTTACTTGAATTTGAGTTAATGCCAAACTAGGAAAGGAAAAGCTTGGTCATGTCTAATCAAAAAGCTTACAATTTATCGAAGAAGGCCGCCACCGGCGCAGCGCTTGTTGCGCTTAGCGGGTTCGTGCCACAACCAATGATGCAAAGCGCCAATGCGGCGTCCGCAGCCATTAACGTTAGCGGTAGCTTCGTTACTGGTGTAACACTAACGCCTGGCGTTGCTGTTAACTTTGGTAAACTACTTGCCACTGCAGCAACAGGTAACATCACATTGAGCACAGCAGGCGTACTGTCTGGCTCTGTTGGTGTTAAGAAAGTTGGCGCTCTTGCCGCTAACGGTTCAATCAAAGCTACGATTGCAAACAAAACAGCCGCGATGAACGTTACAATCAAGGGCCTCGGTCCAGTTGTTCTTGCCGCTACTGTAAACGGCGCCGGTCCAGCCGGTACTGCCAAACTTACCAAGATATTGATGAAAGGTGCAGCTCTTAACACGCTAAGAACTGTTACTGCCGTTGGTACGACTGGTAAAACAACAGTGACAGCAGCTGTAACAACACCAGCAGCCGTTATCGCTCTTGGTGGTCGCCTAGACTGGACGGGTGCAATTCCACTCGGTTCATTCACACAGGCCATTACAGTAATCATGGCGTTCTAAACGAACCTTAGACAAAAAATTAGAAAGGCCCAGACAAAAATGTCTGGGCCTTTTCTTTTATAAAAGAAAAAATAATAAAGCGCCTTTATGCAGCCATCTCTAAACACTGATATTGCATCAATTTTTGCAGCTGAAGATCTGCCAAACCCTTAACATTTTGAAGACCTATATTTTCAGGATCCGCGCTCAATAGCGGGCCCAACAAACTTAGAAGCCCCTCATAATAAGAGACATTAACGTCTATAATTTTGCGCTCCGCCTCAAGCACCCATTTATTACACATCTCAACATCAACGCCCTCATCTTTACCAAAATATTGCTGCAGCAAATAATGCAGAACACGGCGCATTGCTAATGGAGAGTGGCTATAGGGCACGAACACATGCGTTACCGTAAGGTGGCGTCCATCCTCACTCATCTCTGTCGTAGGCACATAAAGATGCAAATCTGCTATGTTCTTATTCTCTGCCACATTAACCAGCGCACTAAAGGCGCCAGAAATATCGATCACACCCCCATCAGGGGTATTGAGCTTTATAGGAACAGAGCGAATAACGGGAGCATCAACATCAATGAAATCATAGCGAATAAGCGTATCTAGAGAATCCATTGGGCCATAAAACGCAAAGCATTCCGCGCTATCTTTTACGGGCTGGCTATTATTGACAATAATATCACCCGTGCGCGGCGCGCGCCCAACCGCAAAAGATGCGCCAGACCAGTTGTGGTTTAGAAAATCGATGACCGGCATAACAATGCTAACATTCGACATACGAATGTGATCGTTATAACCCAGATATCTCGTTTTTAAGAACGTGTCGACGACAAAATCATTCAAAGCCGCCTGATCCATATCTTCCTTGGCTTGAGCAATCCACTCTATAAATTTTGCTGGGAGATTTCTGCCACCAACAATATAATCAAGAACCTCAGGATATTTTTTGATGCTGAGCAAAAAAGAATATTTTTTATGAAGCGCGACCTTGTCTGTAGCGTTGTACAAAGCGATCATATTTTCTGCTAATTTTTTCTGCAGCGTTGTTAAAGTCGTCTGCTTCGGAAAATCAAGCGTGAATTCGTCGCCCTTAACACCAACAATATATTGATCGCTTGGCAGTAAAATTTTTCGGGTTAAGCGAATAATTTCTCCGCCTCGCCTTATAGGCTCTTTTGTACTAACGCTTAAATCACCGTCACGTGCGCGCAGCAAAATATTAGAGTGAATTCCGCCACCACCCTCTTCAACCAA
>CAKZMN010000034.1 GCA_937128575.1 uncultured Alphaproteobacteria bacterium
TCCCGCCGCCCACGATCACCACACGATCCTGTTTTTTCTGTGTTTTGCCAAAGACCTCAAGGGTGCGGTTCACGTCCTCGGCATGGCAGAACACATAGCAATCGTCGCCCGCGAACAATTGGTCCTCCGGTTCGGGGGCAAACAAGGTGCCTTCGCGGCGCACCCCGACGACGATGGAGCGCAGGGTCGAAAACAGATCGGTCAACTGGCGCAGCGGCGTGTTGACGATGGGACAGGTGTCGTCGATCGAAACGCCCAGCAGCTGAGCCATCCCGCCCATGAAGGTTTCGGTATCAAAGGCCGCCGGAGCCGACAGACGCTGCATCGCCGCGGCGGCGACTTCGCGTTCGGGGCTGATCACCACGTCGATGGGCATGTGATCGCGCCGGTACAGATCGGAATAGATCGCCGTCAGATAGGATTGCGACCGCAACCGCGCGATCTTGCGCTGAATGGCAAAGACCGAATGGGCGACCTGACAGGTGACCATGTTGACCTCGTCCGAATGCGTGGCGGCAATGATCAAGGCCGTGGATATCCCCGTCACCGTGAAGTGCCGCATTGGCGTGGATGATCAGGATGACCAAAAATCTCTGGATGAATTTGTGGATAGAGTGTCTGACGTTGGCTGTAACACCTTTATTGTTCATGCGCGCAAGGCGTGGCTGAAGGGTCTGTCACCAAAGGAAAACCGCGATGTGCCGCCGCTGGATTATGACCGCGTGGCCGCCGTGAAGGCAAAATATCCACATTTGCGTATAATGTTGAATGGCGGCATTAAAACCATCGAGGATATAAAGGCGCATCTAAAGATTTTTGATGGCGTTATGATTGGGCGCGAGGCGTACAGCAACCCGTACTTGCTGGTCGATATTGAGCGCGAGATATTTGGCGCTACAGAAACCATCACCCGTGAAGACGCGGCGCGCGCGATGATTAACTACATTAAAATTCAAGAAGAGCTATATGACACACCAATAAAGTCGGTGACACGTCATATTATCGGCCTGTACCATGAGCAGCCCGGCGCAAAAGCGTGGCGCAGAGCGCTGTCCACCCTGCCCCATGAGAAACATGCGCGCGCGGAGCTGGTTGAAGAAGCGCTAGAGCTTCGACTGGAAAGCGCAAAACAGTCTTTGATAAATGTCGCTTAGGGCTTTAAGATTAAAGCCATGGAATGGGCTCAACTTTCACCGCAAGATTCTAACGATTTTTTAAACGCCGTCACCGACAGCGCCGAGCCCGCTATTTTTGATGCGGCGCTTTGTGATGTTTATGGCCTGCCGATTTCCTTTTATGATGGATATCACCTGATTAGAATTGTGAACCGGCACATGATGCCCTATTTGACGCTGGATTATTTGAGCAATGGTGAAGATCATTATTATTTGGATGGGTCGGAAGCCGCATTTCACAAACTGAATGCGCGCCAAGCCTTGAGCCTTAGCGATGACAACGCCATAAATTATCTCGATTTTTATATTTCCTATGTTTATGAGCGCGGAAATTCCTTGGATTTCATTCGCAAAAAAGACAGTCACAGCGCCGCGCTACTGGGTAGCGACGATGGGGGGCGCTTTAAAATCGAAGCGCCGCTATCCTATCAAGGTGGGGAGATTAACGCGCAGATCTTGGTGGAGACCAATGGCGCGATACATATTGAAGCGCCGCTGCGCACCTCTTTTTTAACTGAATTGCAGCCACATATAGAGATTAATTATCGCCATCCGATGGAAGAAAAAATTCTAGGCGAGGCCAAATCTTTATTGGCGCAAAGCGTAACAGGGCAAGCTTTACTAGATAAAGTTCAAAACTCAGCTATTGATTTACGAATTTTGAACTCCCCCAATTATCAGGGATATATCGCGAATAATTTAACCATTTATCTGACGATGCCATCGGCAGAACAAACAGGAAAATACTTACAAGCCATTGTTTTGGCTTATTGTTTGCGAGATGCGGATCAAATCTCAAATGGTTTTACGCGGCCCTCCTATAAAGACGATAAAACCAAGTTTATCAGTACAAACCACCTCAAGAATTTGGATATGATTGAGGAAATCTGTACAATAGTGGAAGAACTTGAGGGTCAAAATATACCAGAGGCTTACGCAGGATTAGAGGCCTTAGATCTTGAAGATGTTTATCAGGCTTACAAAAATAATGTTGAAGGGCCTGAATTAATGCAGGTTTATATAGATTCCTTAGAGAAGAAGGACCTTGTAGAGGGAGCATAAAATAATGAAAAAACATTCTCAATGGGGCGGCCCAGGAAGATGTTATGACTTTATAGATCCTGGCGACTCCATGATAACCGCCAACCAATATGGTCGCCAGGGCACGCAGGCCAAGGACTCTTTTAGATTTAAAACACGTGATATTTTTGCAAGCGGCGCCAGTAATTCTGGAGATTCAAAATCCTCACAAGAAATGAGTGGCCAGGGTAGTTTTGTGACCGCAAAGCCTGGCGATACTATGGGGAGTGCCTAAGCACCCTGCTCTTTGCTTTCCGTATTTGCGGCTTCTTGCATTTTTATTGTTAATCAGCACCTCTGGTTTTTCAATAAAAAAGCCACTATTCATCACTGCATAGATCACTTGGTAATATCTCGCAGGCATATTTTGTAAATTACGCAAAAAATCAATCATCCTCCCTTCACAATTAGTCTCCAACAAAAAGCTCAAATGCTCCAAACATTTATCCTGCGACGAAACCATCTCAAAAGATTTTTTCAAAGTATCAGCCG
>CAKZMN010000035.1 GCA_937128575.1 uncultured Alphaproteobacteria bacterium
AGTCGAGAAAAAAATAAAACGCCCTCTACGATTATTGCCAAGCGCGGCATTATTGTTATGGCAGATGAAGGGCAGCAAGTTGTGGTGTTTGATGGTTCGCGGCAGTCCTATGACAGGGCATCTTCTGTTTTACAGCGGCTTAATTTTGAGCGCTATACGATTGATTTACCTGATAGTGATCCCGTGAAGCAGCGTTGGTCGCAGCCAGATGAGCGCACAATTTTTGAACTTATTAACCCGAACATGAATAACGTGCGTGATGTCGAAAGCCTGCGTGATTTTAGGGTTGATTTGCACAGACGTACAATTAGTCCGCTTTTGGCGATTGTATACGCGCTTATTTCTTCGTGTGCGCTGCTTTTGGGGCCGGTTGATCGTCGTGGACAGGGGCGCAAAATTGCAATTGCAATTGCTAGTGTGGTGATTATTCAGGGGCTGTTTTTAGCGACATTTAATATGGCGCGTCAAAATGATGCGGGCATTATATTCGCCTATATTTTAGTATTCGCGCCGATGGCGTTTACGATGTTTTTATTAAGCGGCATTGGCGATCATTTTCGCAGACGTTTTTTATATAAAGCAGGTGCGCCGTCATGAAGATACCGCCAACCTTAAGCCGATATTTAGCCAAAACATATTTTTTTAATATGTTGTTTTTGCTCTTTGCTTTGCTGTCTATTATTTACCTGTTCGACACGGTGGAGCTTATCCGGCGCGCTAGTAATCATGATGACGTGTCTTTGGGGCTAGTGCTGCAAATGGGACTGTTGAAGTTGCCAGAAGTGGGGCAAATATTATTTCCTTTTGCGATTTTGTTTAGTGCGATGTTCACATTTTGGCAGTTGACGCGTCGCTCCGAGCTTATTGTTGTGCGCTCCTCTGGCTTTTCAGTTTGGCAGTTTTTGAGCCCCGTTATTTTGGTTGCTGTTGCTGTTGGCGTATTTCAGATGATGGCAATTAACCCGGTTGGTTCAATTTTGATTGGTAAATTTAATCAACTAGAGGGTAAATATTTAGATTACGAGAATGATCAAATCGCTATTTTTAAAGAGGGGCTATGGCTACGTCAAAACGCGGAGCCGGAGGCGTCTTATATGATTTTACATGCGGAGCGTATATCGCAACCAGATTGGACGCTTAGCAATCTTTCAGTTTTGTTTTTTGATGAAGCGGACGGCCTTATGCGCCGCGTGGATGCAAAAAGTGCGAATTTGGAAGAGGGGCGCTGGATGTTCAAGGACGTGGTTTTGCACAAGGCTGATTTTCAAACCATTGAACAAGATAGCTACTCTATGCCGACGCATTTAACGATTTCAGATGTTGAGGAAAGCTTTTCTTCGCCGGAGACTATGTCATTTTGGCAATTGCCGGGACATATTCAAACGCTCGAGGAAACAGGGTTTGATGCCAGTCGTTTGCGAGTCCATTATCACAATTTGCTTTCTCAACCGCTTATGTTTGCCGCGATGATTTTGCTAGCCGCCTCTGTATCTATGCGCCCACCCCGTTTTAGGGGGGCGGCAACGCTATTTGGTATTGGTATTTTTATCGGATTTTTTGTGTTTTTCATGTCTAGCTTTATGCAGGCCTTGGGTGCGTCGCAGCAAATTCCTGTGATTATGGCAGCCTGGGCGCCAGCCTTGATTTGTTTTTTGCTGGGGTTGACGGTCATGATAAATCTTGAAGATGGCTGATTTTAAGGCTTTGAAGCGGATCTTTGATGCATTAAGGTTTTAGTAACCCTGAAATGATTTAATATTGGCAGAGATTCTGCGTATATCCTCCACATACTAACCATTCCAAAAATAGAGTAATCAGTTGACTTGTAAGGCAATTTCCCTCAGATATAAGGATTGATTAATGCGGCTAAAAGAGACGAAACAAATGAAACGCAAGAATAAAAAATTATTGAAGATGGTTTTAGTGCTTGGTGCGACCGGTATTATGGGCGCCTGCGCTGCTAGTTCCGATGGTAGTATCACAAGCAATCAAGAAATTAGCGATCCATTTGAGAAATCAAACCGCGCTGTATTTTCCTTTAATAACGTTGTTGATGACGCGGTTATTCATCCCATTGTTAAAGGGTATCGCGCTGTTGTGCCCCAACCAGGCCGCACCGGTGTTAGAAATGTTCTGCGCAATTTGAAAAGCCCAGTTCGTTTTGGTAACCAAGTTTTGCAAGGTGATGTTGAAGGCGCGGGTACCGAACTTGTTCGTACGTCAATTAACTCGCTTCTTGGTATTGGCGGTATTTTCGATCTTGCTGGCTATGAAGGCATTGCTTATGAACCAGAAGATTTTGGTCAAACATTAGCAGTTTGGGGCATTGGTCATGGACCATATTTGGTTGTGCCTTTCCTTGGGCCATCATCATTGCGTGATTATGTTGGTTATGCAGTTGATTCGTTCGCCGATCCTATGCGTTGGTACTTGCATAACATTGATGAAGAAGAATGGTTCTATGCCAAGCTTGGTGTTGAATATCTAAGCCTCCGTAACGATTTGATGGATGTGCTTGAAGATTTAGAAGGTCAGGTACATCGTATTCTTGATTATTGTGGCTTGCCATTTGAACCTGCTTGTTTGTCTTTCTATGAAACCAAAAGGGTAATTAAAACCCCCAGTTCAGAACAAGTACGCCAGCCTATATATAAAACGGGTATGCAGCAGTGGAAGCCTTTTGAAGGCTACTTAGATGAACTTAAAGTGGCATTAACAAAGCGACCGGACGTGTCTTAGGGAATTTTATGGCCGGGCTTTCACACTTGGCTTAAACGACAGGGCTTCAAATCCGCTTAC
>CAKZMN010000036.1 GCA_937128575.1 uncultured Alphaproteobacteria bacterium
CCAAAAATAACGTTCATGGCATTCATGAACGCGGAGTCAGTCATTTGGTCGTCTGAGTTGAGGCTGTTATCGTCTTTATTCCAGAAATTGTAATAATCGTTCAGCCCTTTGGCGATATCTGTTGCGTCGTCTGTAGCATAAGTGTTGTCAGATATTTTGACTTTTGTTCCATCGGATAGGTTGGGCTCATATTGATCAATGCTGCCGGATTCTGAATCGTGCATCAGGCGTTGTTTACGTGTTTCTTCCATCAAAATAGGAAAGCTTACGGCTGTTGGAATTTGCCGCACAGCATCAACGAAGGCGCCGTTTGCACGATTAATGCGGTTGTACCAAATGCCGGCGCCGCCCCAGCCGCGATTTAAAATATCATTATTCATTTGTAATATGTCAGCGTTTTGGTTGTAGCGCTCCCATGCGACGTTGATTTCTGCGTTTAAGGGGCCCTGTATGAGCTCAACAATTAGGCCTTTTGATGCGCTTGGGACAGCGCCCGCGCGGCAATCAGTTGGGCAACTCGGCAGATATAGGCCACCTGGACAAATTGTACATTGAATGACGCGACCAACTGCGGGATCACCTACATTGAATTTGGGCAGGGCTTTTGCTGTAAATCTTTGCGCTACTGAAACAAGATTGTGGTTAACACCGGTGCCCATAAACCACATTGATTTTACTAAATTGAAGTAATATTCCTGCATTTGGTCGGGGCCGCCTATTGCTGCGCCCTGTCCTTTATAGGTTAAATCAGAAATACTTACTTTTATTTCGCCACATGTTGGCTCTACGTTACCTTTATATTTATCGAATTTGTCGTCCGCCGTGTTTTCAATACCAAAGCGAATTGTGATGTGCCCGTTGTCGTAAAAATTAAGAGCTTGAATATAAGACGTACCTGCTAATAGCTCCAGCGAGGGCTGTTGGTCGGTGTTCCATGGATATACGTTTTTAACTAAATAGGGCTTGATATATTCCATTGGATTGGCGTGATATAGCGTAGTGACCCTTGTTGTGCCAGGTTTATCGTTATCCATGTGCCAATAGGCATAGGCGCAGGAATGAACCATGCTCATGAAGGCCACGGTTGGTGTTATGTCTGGGGGGCTAGGATTGGCGACTAATTTGTCGTTTTCACCGGTTGGATTATCTGCAGATATGGGCCCAGGGTTGCTGGCGAGCGTGTTGTTAAATCTATTCCAGCCGTTGGTGGCGAAGCTAGAGCCCATTTTTGCAGAAAATAATGTTATGTATTGCCCTGAATTTATGCCGTGATTTATGGGCATTAAAAGACCAATCGCCGCAACGAGACGAATTGGCACCCAAACATTTTGAAAGCGCTGTCCGAAGGGCGTACCGGTTACGGCGGTTTCGCCAATAATAATGACTACGAAATATAGGAAGATCAAAACACCAATAATCAAAAGACCCATGGAGTAAAAGCGGAATAGGTTATGAAGCGCGGAATGAAAGGCGTGTGGAAGATTACCTGGCTGGATGATGGCGCCTACTTCATTTGAACATGGACCACCTACGTCTATACAAGATTGAAATAGATCAGGTATGCCAAACACGCGGTCTAGCATGATAAATGCGATGTCTTGTTGTGCCTGCGCAGGCGTTATTTGAAAAACGCCTGCTGCGAGGGCGGGCTCTATTAAATACCCATAAACGAGCAGGCCAATTTGTAGCACTAAAATAACCAGTCCTGCGATTAGGGCGGCAAATATAATCATTTGGTCTATGTTTTTGCGACTGATGACGAGGTTGTTTGCGGCCTCTCCTACCACGTGACGGATGCCGAACGCGCCAATGTTTTTGGGGCTTAGGTAGGGATGATTAGCGGGGAGCAGGCGAACAATGCCGTATATATTGGCCATGAGGAATGCTAGGTACCCAAAGCCAGACGCAAAAAGCTTGCGCGTGCGGGGAATAATTCCCGGCAACGTCACATAGCCTACGACCTTTTTTGCCTTGATAGCTTGCACTGTTTAACTCACCCCATCACTTCTATAATAAGTGTACCGCACTATTATTTCGAATTTTAGCTAAATTCTTATCTATTTTACGCTGGGGTTTGATAATAAAAGGTAAAGATTTGGCCTTAATTTGGACATATTTTGGCAAAATGCTGTTAAATCAATGAATTAGATTCGGGTGTACGTGTCTATATTTTTGTAAATATTAGCCGTTTTTCTTATGATCTAAGCAAGTTTTATTGGCAAATTAGCCTGTTTTGCGCAAAGGCTTGTATTTTATGCGCTGTGGTTGATCGGCGTCATGGCCCATTCTGCGTTTATAATCAGCGTCATAATCTTCGTAGTTACCCTCGAACCATGTCACTTGAGAGTCGCCTTCGAACGCTAAAATATGTGTGCATAGACGATCAAGGAACCAGCGATCGTGAGAAATCACGACAACACAGCCGGGATATGTTTCGATGGCTTCCTCTAGTGCTGCTAAAGTTTCTGTATCCAAATCGTTTGTTGGTTCATCTAGCAGGATAACATTGGCTTCGGTTTTGAGCATTTTTGCCAAATGTACGCGGTTTCGCTGTCCACCGGACAATGTGCCGACAAGCTTTTGCTGATCGGGGCCGCGGAAGTTAAATGCGGACACGTACGCCCGGCTTTGCATTTCAACTTTACCGAGTTTAATCACATCCGTGCCGCCGGAGATTTCTTCCCAAACATTTTTGTCTGCGGCAAGTGAGTCGCGGCTTTGGTCTACATATCCAAGCTTCACTGTGTCACCGACATTGAATTCGCCGCCGTCTGGTTTTTCGGCGCCCGTTATCATTTTGAATAGGGTTGTTTTACCCGCGCCGTTTGCACCGATTACGCCAACGATGCTGCCTGGCGGCATTTTAAAGGATAGGTTTTCAATCAGAAGTCGGTCGCCAAAGCCCTTGGATAGGTTTTTAGCTTCGATGACCAAATCACCAAGGCGCGGCGGCGTTGGGATAACGATTTGTGCGTTGCGCTGGTCAACTTGTTGCGATTCTTCTAGCAAGTCATTATAGGCGCTGATCCGCGCTTTTGATTTGCTGCGGCGCGCGGAAGGGGATTGTCCCATCCATTCAAGTTCGCGGCTCAAAGTCTTTTGACGTGTTTTTTCTTCGCGATCTTCCTGTTCCATACGTTTGCGCTTTACCTCTAGA
>CAKZMN010000037.1 GCA_937128575.1 uncultured Alphaproteobacteria bacterium
CGTTCCTCCAAAAAGAATACCCACAAACAGTGGCTGTTGTGCTCTCCAAGCTTTCGACAGATCACGCCGCCCGTGTTTTAGCAAACTTGCCAGAAAACTTCGCGCTTGAGGTTATTAACCGTATGCTCCGTATGGAAGCGGTACAAAAAGAGATCCTGGATGAGGTCGAAAAGACCTTGCGCACAGAATTCATGACGAACCTAGCGCGAACGCAGCGCCGCGATTCGCACGAACTTATTGCTGAGATCTTCAACAACATGGAGCGTGCCGTTGAAGGCCGCTTTATGGAAGAGCTTGAAAAAAGCTCCCCCGATGCTGCTGAAAAAATTCGCTCTCTTATGTTCACATTCGAAGACCTTACAAACATGGACCCATCTGGTATGCAAACTCTTATCCGCGCAGTGGACAAAGACAAGCTGCCAACGGCACTAAAGGGCGCTACAGAGACTTTACGCGATCTATTCTTCTCCAACATGTCAGAGCGCGCTGCGAAGATTATGAAGGAAGATATGGCCGCTATGGGTCCGATCCGCTTGAAAGACGTAGAAGAAGCGCAGCAATATGTTGTTAACATGGCGAAGGATCTAGAGGCGCGCGGTGAAATTGCGATTGCCAGCGGCAACGAAGAAGATGAGTTGATTTATTAAGCATGAAAAAGGACTCCGTGCAGAAAAAGGATACTGAAAAATTTTTCTTCCATATGAACATATTCGACGATGACCACGTCGAAGAGGAAGAAGAGCCGCCTCCACCGCCCCCACCAACATTCAGTGAAGAAGAATTAGCCGCCGCCAAAGAAGCGGCTTTTGCCGCAGGGAAGAAAGAAGGCTTTGACGAGGCGACAACCAAGGAAAAAAACAGCCGCGAGGCTTTTGTGGCTGCTACTTTAGAAAGAATTAGCGCAGACACCTCTATTTTGTTCGAGCAAGAGCAACTCCGCGCAGAACTGTATGAGCGTGAAGCCACGGCGCTCTGCCTTAGTGTTTTCAAAAAAATACTGCCTACCTATCAAGAGAAGTTTGGCTTTGAAGAGCTGAAAGAGAATATTTCTTCTATTTTGCAAAAACAACAAAACCAAAGAGAAATTAGCATTGATGTTCACCCAGAGAATGTCACAGGCGTTGAAGCCCTGCTTGCAGAGCTTACAAACAAGGGGTTTAAGGTTAAATTTTCCGTTCAAGGGGATGAAAACCTTGATGAAGGCGCATGTTCTATGCGCTGGCATAATGGCGGTGCGAACCTAAATCCGGAAATTCTTGCAGAAGAAATCAAATCTTTAATGCAGCAGACTCTTGCAGGCAGCCCTGCAAAAGGTCATGATAGAGACAGTGATGATCAATCGTCACAAGATATAGAAGCTTCGGATGTAGAAAACACCCAAAGCGAAGACATCAAAGAACCCCTCGCGCCCACATCAGACGAAAAAAGCGCGGAGGCCATAGTGGAGAAACCTGATGAGTGATGAAGAAGGCCAAAACCAAGAAGGCACCGAAGATGCGGGCGCAGCAACTGCGACGGCGCCAGATGATGAAACAGGCATGAACCTTCAAGAAATTGAAGGCGAAGATATTAATGCCCCGACATTAGACCAAGAATTTGAAATTGGCGAACCGATGGCCAATGACGTGGCCGCCATCTATGACATCCCTGTGCAAATATCCGCCGTTTTGGGGCGCTCTACTATGCAAGTGAGCCAGCTGCTTAAGCTTGGTCGAGGCGCGGTTGTTGAGCTTGACCGTAAGGTTGGTGAACCAATTGATATCTACGTGAATAACCGTTTGGTTGCCCGCGGCGAGGTTGTTGTTGTTGAAGACAAACTAGGCGTGACCATGACAGAGATTGTTAAGTCGGACAGAAGCTAAGGTTTAAAACGCTTTAAAGGATATAAGGCATAATATGAGCGCAGCAGAAAAAGAAGCAGAAGTTGGTCCACTTCCCGATATAAAGCTTGATCAGCCCTATAATAAAGTAGATTTGGCAACGCTTGTGGGCTTGCTCTCCGCTATTGGTATGATTGCATTAGCTATTGCGATTGGCCAAAGCAACGCCAACTTCTTCAACATCCCCTCCTTCATGATTGTTATTTTAGGCACGATGGCCGCCACTTCTGTATCTTATACAGGTGAAGAGCTTAAACGTGCGGGCAGTATTATCACGAAATCTGTTTTTCGCCGCGTTCAGAGTCCCTCTAACCTTGCGGAAGTCCTATTGGGGCTCGCCGTTATTGCGAAGAAAAAAGGTATTCTCGCGCTTTCAAATCACGAAGCTGAAATTAAAAAAGATGAGTTCTTATTCAGAGCAACCCAAATGGTTGTTGATGGATATAAGCCAGAAGATATTGAGCGCACCCTGTCGCAAGAAATGAATGCGATTAAGGATCGTCACAAGCGCTCCGCCGGTATAACGCGCCGCGCGGCAGAAGTTGCCCCAGCGATGGGTTTGATTGGTACACTTGTTGGGTTGGTGCAGATGCTGGCCGATCTTGAAAACCCAGAAACTATTGGCCCGGCGATGGCGGTTGCGTTGCTTACTACATTTTATGGAGCGATTTTGGGCACTGTGATTATGGCGCCGCTGGCTGTAAAGCTTGATAAGAATTCACATGATGAGGCACTGCTAAAGACTTTAATCATCACAACGTGCTCTTCAATTGCACGCCAGGAAAATCCGCGCCGCTTGGAAATGTTGCTCAATGCGGAATTACCGCCCGCCGAACAAATTCAATATTTCGATTAAGGTTTGTAATCTGCGACAAGCAGCAAGTTATGCTTTGGCAAGGCAACAGGTGATTGATTTTCGTCTGTAAGCATGTTGCTAACCAAATCATCAACAGAGCCCTTTCCCGTTTTATATTTAAAAATCTCTCCTGCGCTTTCACCCGTATACGGCACAACATATCTTTCCCACCCGTGCTGAAGCGGTTCAATGTTGCACTTCGCTTTATTTGTGAATGTTGGCGATAGATACATTTTGATATTTAAAAACATTTTACCAAACAGCAAATTATTTAAATTTTTGAAATCTACAGATAGTTCTTCAGCCGCGTTTTTTATCGCAAGATTATTGCTATTCAATTGCACATTTGAAAGAGCGCTTAGGCTAGATCCCTGCCCCTCAATAACTTCTGCTCGTGTTATTTTTCTGTCAAAATTTTGCGCCATGTATTTAGCCAGACCATTGAAGTCCTCTGACAACTCACGATCAAACATAACCAACTTAGGGCCCCGAAATTGATCCATAACGGTAAACTTCTCATTAAACAGCTTTTGAAGGCTATCAACGTTTCTTACTCTGTATTGCTCTGGCACGTAATCAAGTTTAGTCATGTAACAATCCTTTCGTGGCTAAGTTTATACATTAAAATTATAAGTTATGTCAAATAAAAACACCTGTCATTATATAATTTACTTAGATCATAAATTTCATTTAAAAAGCTTTTCACGCTCGCGTGCCTCAATATCACTGGAAACCGCTTGCTACATGCCGTATGTTTTTAAGAAGTAATTACAAATGTTCTCAAGGATATAACGAAAATGCGTTTAATGATTGTCGGTCAATTAGAAGGCTATATCTCTCAAGCAGGTAAGATTGCTCTGCAAAAAGGGGCGAAGGTTGTTCATTGTGAAGATACGGAACAAGCCCTTGGCGCTTTACTTAATGGTAAAGGTGCAGATCTGGCGATGATTGATGTTAAGCAAAAGATCGGTGATTTCATTGAAAAGCTTGAGCTAGAGCGCATACACATGCCGGTTATTGCCTGCGGGATTGATACGGACGCCAGAGCCGCCGTGAAAGCCATTCAGCAAGGCGCGAAGGAATATGTGCCTTTGCCGCCAGATGCAGATTTAATTGCTGCAATTTTGACAGCTGTTACCGATGACAACAACACGATGATTGCCAGCGATCCAGCGATGAAGGATGTGGTTAATCTGGCGAATAAAATCGCGCCAAGCGAAGCCACAGTCATGATTACAGGCGAAAGCGGCACGGGTAAGGAAGTAATGTCCAGCCATATCCACCGCAAATCAAAACGCAAAGATGGGCCGTTCATTGCCGTGAACTGCGCCGCCATCCCAGAGAATTTGTTGGAGTCCGAGCTGTTCGGTCACGAAAAAGGCTCCTTCACGGGCGCGACGTCACGCCGCATTGGTAAATTTGAAGAGGCCCATACAGGCACCATCTTGTTGGATGAGGTCAGCGAGATGCACCCGCAGCTGCAATCTAAATTGCTGCGCGTTATTCAAGAACGTGAAGTTACGCGCATCGGTTCAAACGGCGCGGTTAAGGTTGATGTGCGCATTATTGCAACGTCTAACCGCAACCTTGAAGTGTCTGTTAAAAAAGGTGAATTCCGTGAAGATTTATATTTCCGCTTAAATGTGGTGAATGTACACCTGCCGGCCCTTCGTGAGCGCCCGAGCGATATCACGGAACTGGCACAGTTTTTTGCGGATAAATATGCAGAAGCCAATGGCGTTGATAAGAAGAAATTATCAGGTGAAGCAGACGCGAAAATGAAGAGCTATCCTTGGCCGGGTAATATTCGCGAGTTAGAAAACACGATGCATCGCGCAATTTTAATGTCGATGGAAGACGAGTTAGAGGCCAGCGCTATTCATCTGCAACAGTCGAGCGCAACGCCAACACCAATGCAAGCGGCAAACAATGCACCAGATCCCGCAGGCGTATCAAGCGCCGGACAGAGCGCCGCGCCAGCACCAGCGGCCGCAGCTGAGGATAACATCCAAAACCCAGGCGCCGTTGAAGCCTTGGTTGGGCGCACCATTTCTGATGTTGAACGCGATATGATTATCAACACATTGGAGCATTGCTTAGGCAACCGCACGCACGCGGCCAACATCTTGGGCATATCCATTCGCACATTGCGCAATAAACTTAATCAGTACAAAGACGATGGTGTAAGCGTTCCAGCATCTGGCACAGGAAGTTAGATAAAACAGTGCCTTAAGACCCCTTTCTTTGTTTTTACTCCAAAATCAGCTATAATAAACTCAAATATAAGAAACGATTTTGGTAATAGAAACATATAGATAAATAAGGGTGGCCGCGTTATGGACTGGCTTTTAAACAAGCTTTCCCCCATAAAATTAATCGAATTTTTTTCCACTAAACTTGGTGAGTGGGGTCTTCCTGGTATTGGCGATTTTTTAAAGAGTCTTTTGGGTTCTGGATTAATCCCCGACAGCATTACCCCTCAAGAAAACAGCACACAAGAGCCGGAAGATGTTGCAGGCGCACCAACATCAGAGCAAACATTGAAAGAGATGATTTTAGAGAATGTAAATGATGCCGAAGGTGCGGTTATTGAATCGCTGAGCAATGTTTTCAATGCTGTTGGCCTTAGCCAAGCTGGTTTAGAGCTTCAAGATGACATTAATAATTTCATTATAAAAATCAACAGAGGCGAAATTAACTTCACACAAGACGAACTAAGCGATCTTAGCGCGAAGGAAGAAAATAAAAGCAACCTTGAAAAACTTAATATTAATGACATCATCAAAGAAGCGCGTGCTATTACTGGTGATGATAAAAACAAGGCGGCAAAGGCCCATAACTTAGGTCGAAAAATTGTTGAACTTAGCACCCCTAGCAGCACTAGTTCTTAAAATTTAATCCCCCTTCCATTCCCCCCTACAGTCATTTGCATGTTGCGCGGGGCGCAGGTAAAATAGTACAAAGGCTTTAGTCAAAGTCTTATTTTGCCGTATCTCGCGGCGCTTTTGAATATCTGGTGAATTAACAATATGGCCGATGCACCGTCAAATCTTCCTCAGGCAGCTCCTGCGCAGGGCAAAGCGCCTGCCGTAAGAGGCAGCGCTGGCGCATCACTTGGTAAAGCGGGTGCGCGCATTGCACCCTATTTCCGCCCTGATGTTATGTTTGCCCTTGGAATTATCGGTATTATCCTATTCATGTTGGTGCCGATGCCCTCTAGCATTCTTGATGGCGGCCTTGCCATTTCAATCATGCTATCGATTTTGGTGTTGATGACGGTTTTGTTCATTCAAACGCCGCTTGAGTTTTCCACCTTTCCTACGGTTTTGCTGGTTACAACTTCGCTCCGGCTAGGTTTGAACGTGGCCTCCACGCGCTTGATCCTTGAAAACGGGCATACGGGTAATGACGCCGCGGGGCACGTTATTCAGGCCTTTGGAACGTTTATCATTAAGGATAATTACATCATTGGCGCGATTGTTTTCGCGATTTTGGTGATTGTGAACTTTGTGGTTATCACCAAGGGTTCTGGCCGTATTGCGGAGGTCGCCGCGCGCTTTACCCTTGATGCGATGCCGGGCAAGCAAATGGCGGTGGACGCGGATATGTCCGCCGGATTAATTACCGAAGAAGAAGCCAAAGCGCGCCGCGCGAAACTGGAACAGGAAAGCACGTTCTTTGGCGCTATGGATGGCGCCGCGAAATTTGTTCGCGGTGATGCGATTGCCGGATTATTAATTGTATTCGTCAACATCATTGGCGGCATCGTCATCGGCACCGTTACAGAAGATATGACCCTTGCGGAAGCCGCGTCTAATTACACCATCCTGACGATTGGTGATGGTCTGGTTAGTCAGATCCCTGCCCTCGTCATTTCTGTATCTGCCGGTTTATTGGTGTCTAAAGCGGGCGTTGAAGGATCAGCGGAGCAAGCGTTATTTCGCCAGTTCGGTAAATACCCCAGAGCCATGGCGCTTAGCGCGGGGCTTATGGTTGTGCTTGGGCTTGTGCCCGGCATTCCGGCATTCCCATTTTTAACACTCGCCGCCATCACGGGCGTGCTTGCCTTTGCATCACTTAAGCGCCAGCAAGCCGCAGAAGCAGAAGCCGAGATGGAAATTGCCACTGCGCCGGGCGGCGCCCAAGCCAAGCCAGCGGAGGAACCGATAGCCAAAGCGCTTGCGATGGATACTATTCGACTTGAGCTGGGATATGGATTGCTTCCGCTTGTACAAGGGGAAGGCGATCAAAAACTCACCGATCAAATTAAGGGACTGCGCCGTCAATTGGCGGAGGATATGGGCTACGTTCTGCCTGCGGTGCGTATTCAGGATAATCTGCAGCTGCCCTCTAACACCTATATTGTGCGCATCAAGGAAATTGAATCTGGTCAGGGCGATGTGCGCCCCAGCATGTTGATGTGTATGGACCCATCGGGCTCCACGATTACTCTACCGGGGGAAAGTACCACCGAGCCGACCTTTGGTCTGCCTGCGATGTGGATTGATAATTCATACCGTGAAGAGGCGCATTTCAAGGGCTATACGGTTGTTGATGCCTCTACCGTGATTACCACCCATTTGACGGAAATCATTAAGGACAATGTTCCTGATTTGATGAATTATGCGGAGACGCAGAAGCTGCTGGATGAAATGCCGAAGGAATATCAGAAGCTGGTTGCGGATGTTATTCCGGCGCAAATTTCCATTGGCGGCCTGCAGCGCGTGCTTCAGAATCTATTATCCGAGCGCGTTTCTGTGCGCGACCTGCCTGCCATTTTAGAAGGCATAGCCGAGGCCACGGCCTTCACCAAAAATGTGGCCTATATCACAGAGCATGTGCGCGGACGACTATCGAGGCAGCTATGTGATGCCAACACAAACGCCAGCAACGTGGTGCCGCTTGTGACCCTATCGCCAGAGTGGGAGCAAGCCTTTGCCGAGAGTTTGATGGGCGATAGCGAAGAAAAACAGCTCGCTATGCCACCTAGCCAGCTTCAAGACTTCATTGGCGCGGTGCGTGATCGTTATGAAGAACTATCCGCGCAAGGGGAAATTCCTGTGCTGCTTACCTCCCCCGCTATCCGTCCCTATGTGCGCAGCGTGATTGAACGCTTCCGCCCGCAGACGGTTGTGATGAGCCAAAACGAAGTCCACCCCAAAGCGAAGATTAAAACGCTAGGGCAGATTTAGCTAAATTTGACACGACCGATTCTTATGTAATATAAAAACGCAATAATTTTGTGTAAATATAAGGATTTATAAAAATGGGAAAGAAATTTAAGAGATTAATGGCATCAGGAAATGACGTAGGATTAGACCCTCGCTGGCAATTTGAAGTAGCAGCTGGAGAAATCATTACCTATAAAGGCGAACCTGCTGGAGGCCTATTAAACCTTCTTCAAGACAAGTTTAAATATGCAGCATCAGCAACAGTACCAATAACAAGCAAAACTACAGTAGAGCTCTCGCTCTCTTTAGACTCTAACGGTAGCGGTTACTGCGACGTCAAAACTGGTGAAAATTTTATTAGCTATCATATATTAAAAGAAGCGAAAGAATTTTGTACTGCAGTTCAACGTGAAATAGACAACGCTCCCTCATAAATATCAGAAAATGCCAAATTATCCCCAATTTGGCATTTTCTATATCGTCTTTTGTGGTTATGCTCTAGAATGTAATTTGAGTAAAACCTATACTAGTTAAGTGAAAATCAGTCCATGCGACTAAAATCCTTCTATGCCAAAACAATGTCAGAGGCTATGCAAATGGTTCGTGATACCCTCGGTGAAGATGCCGTTATAGTAGCCACGCGTGAAGAACGCGGTGGCGCCGCCGTGCGCGTTACAGCCGCGATTGAGCCCGCCTTCGAAATTGGCCGCGAGCAAGCGGCCGCCGGCGCGGATGAATGGCTTCAATATGATGATGAGCAAGATGAGCAAGCGGTCGCAGAAGAGCTGACTGAGACTATGCTGAAGCATAATTGCCCAGAAGATGTGATGGATAACGTCATTTCCTGCGCCACTGTCATTGGCATGGAGAACCCGGGCGTTGCGTTGATTGCCGCGCTGGAGCATTTATTTCATTTTCGCCCCCTGCCGGATGAGCGCTACAAAAAAGCGATGATGATGATTGGGCCGCCGGGATCGGGAAAAACCCTAACGGTTGCTAAAATGGCGGCGCGCGGGGCGATGAACGGTTTGAAGGTTGCCGTTATATCGTGCGACACGGTGCGCGCGGGCGGCGTGGAGCAGTTACAATCCTTCACCAATTTGCTTGAGATTAATCTGCAAAAGGCCAATAGCCCTAAAGATTTACATCATGTCATTGCCGATCTTGGAAATTATGATCAAATTTTGATCGATAGCCCCGGCATTAATCCATTTGAAACCAATGATATACGCACCATTGCCAAGCTTATTGGTTCAGAGAACATAGAGCCGCATTTGGTATTGCCCGCGGGGATCGATACAGAAGAATCCAGCGAGATGGCCAGAGCCTTTGCCGCCCTTGGCGCACATACTTTAATTCCAACGCGCGTTGATATTGCCCGCCGCCTTGGCAGCGTGATGGCCGCCGCCCATAGTGGCAGCCTTGCCTTTGCCGATGCCAGCAACACCGCCAAAGTTGCTGACGGTTTATTCTCGCTTACGCCGAAATCTTTGGCTAAACTACTGATGCCGGGGGCGTATCGTGATATAGATAGAGT
This sequence comes from uncultured Alphaproteobacteria bacterium, assembly GCA_937128575.1. Lineage (GTDB taxonomy): Bacteria > Pseudomonadota > Alphaproteobacteria > Micavibrionales > Micavibrionaceae > JAGRKE01. The sequence goes on from CAKZMN010000037.1 coordinate 9,445, forward strand.
GCGCCCATCAAATGGCCGTATGAAAAGAACAGGAACGCAGTGATGTCAGACACCAATGCAAAAACCAAAAAAGCTCCTCCCTCCTTTGAACAGGGCACGAACATTATCGCTGTAGCCAGTGGTAAGGGCGGCGTTGGCAAAACATGGTTCTCCATCACATTGGCGCACGCCCTGACCCGCATGGGTAAAAAAGTTTTGTTATTTGATGGTGATTTGGGTCTGGCGAACGTTGATGTTCAGTTGGGCTTGATGCCCAAGCGTGATTTGAATGACGTTATTCGCGGCCGCCTTGGCCTCGATAAAGTTGTACAAACATATGAAGAAGGCGGATTTGATATTATCGCCGGACGATCTGGTCAGGCTTCACTTTCGGCGCTTCCCTCACAACGTCTTGCACATTTGCGTGATCAAATCTTAGAAGTATCCGCCAATTATGACGCAGTGATTTGCGACCTTGGTGCGGGCGTTGATCGCACGGTGCGCATGCTCTCTGCGGTTGCTACGAAAACAGTTTTAATCACCACGGATGAGCCGACCTCTCTTACCGATGCTTATGCGTTTATCAAGCTGGGCAATGCTGCGGGCCTATCAAAGAATGTGTCTATTGTTGTCAATATGGCCCCTAGCGTTTCTGAAGGTGACAAGACGTATAAAACGCTGCTCAAGGCTTGTGAGAATTTCCTGCGCCTTAAACCTCCAATGGCGGGTATGGTTCGCGTTGATCCGAAGGTGAAGGAAAGCATTCGCCATCAAACTCCCATCCTTATCCGCTCCCCCAATACGAGCGCGGCGGAAGATGTTGAGAAAATTGCCGAGCATGTTTGGAAAAGCTTGGCGGATGCGAAGAAGAAAGCCGCAAGCGCTTAAGGCTTTTAGCACTTCCCCCACATAACATTTCTTTCACACCTGCCCCGCGATCATATACAATAAAGGTATGAGCGACTCAGGTTCCACACAAATCCCCGCAGCCACGCGGCAGAGCAATGCCTCCGTGCCGTCACGCTTTTCAGAGGCGCGCACTGGTGATTTGGTTGGCGTGCCCAATGATTTGCGTGATGTGAGCAACCCGACCAGAGTGCGCGGACAAGTTGTGGAGCGCAGCGATCAGGGCTCAATTACCGTACGCACCCAACGCGGTGACGTCACCGTTCAACTGCCCCCCGATCAACCGCCACCGCGAGAGGGACAGCGCGTTGAAGTGGAAATACAGCCCGGCAGGCCGCCGCGCGAGGCGACAATTCGCACAGAACAAAGCCGCAGCGCCCCCAGCGAAAAACCGCAACCGCCAGATGTGCAAGAGCGCCATCGCAGCTCCACCACGCCTGTTAAAGTTGAGGTTAATCAAAGCAGTAATAATGCCAATGTTACCATCACCCAAACCAGTGACGGGCAACCAAGCACGATCACCAATACTGAGGCGGCAACACCAAGCGCGCCG
>CAKZMN010000038.1 GCA_937128575.1 uncultured Alphaproteobacteria bacterium
CGATTGCACGAGCTCGGCGTGCGCAAGACCATCATGCTCAGCGGCGACCATCAACGGGCCGCAGAAGCCGTTGCCGCGTTGGTTGGCATCGACGAGGCCAATTTCGATCCAAACGACGCAAGCAAAATAAAAATCAACTGGCTCTCCCCCGTCGGCAAGGCACTGTTAAAAGCCCAAGAGGGCGACACCCGAAAGGTGCGCACCAAAGACGGTGTAGAAGAAATAGAAATCGTAGAAATCTCCTATCCCTTACCCGAGGAGCAATCATGACCAAAATCGGCGACTGGATCGAAGTAAATGATAAAATGCAAAGCGATTATAAATACGAAATAGTCGCCGAAGAGGGCTGTGATTACGACGAAGGATTCACCCCCTTCTTCACACCGCAGAAAATGTTAGAGCTCGGCGTATTCGAAGGCAAATACATGAATGATTGCCACAATGACTTCCCAGCCAGCTGGTTCGAAAGGGCAAAAATTGCAGACAAGCCCAACATCGCGCTTAACTTTTTTGGCATCAAGAGCCGCCAACCATTGCAGGTTTGGCAAAAAAAAGAATGGATCATTGGCCCCGACCCAAGGGGATGGTTCCAATGGTATTGCCGCTATTATCAGGGTCGCCGCATTCCAGAAATTGATGATAAACAAATCAAACGCTGGCGCGCCTTTACCCGCCACGCCGGACAAATTCGCGCAAACTGCATGCCCGGCGACACAAGCTGCCGCCCCCGCCAAAGGCAGGGTCTACTGCAATGGTCACACGACCCCTTTATTTAAGAAAAAATACCAAACGATATAATCTACAGACTTTGACAGACCGCTGGATCGCCGGATTCAAACCCGCGATTGAACCATTCATAGCGCTGCGCACTGCTGCCATGGGTAAAGGAATCAGGCACGGCAAACCCGCGGGATTGCTTTTGCAAGGTATCATCGCCAATTTGACTGGCCGCCTTCAGGGCCTCTTCAATATCACCATCTTCCAACAGACCTTTACGATCCGTGTCATGCGCCCAAATCCCCGCCAAACAATCCGCCATCAATTCGGTGCGCACCGAAATTTCATTGGCCTGCGTTTTGCCCGCAGCTTTTTGCATGGAGCGGCTCTTGGATAAAACGCCCGTAATGTTTTGAATATGATGCCCAACCTCATGTGCAATAACATAAGCCTGCGCAAAATCACCCGGGGCGCCGTGGCGCGTTCTTAAGTCATGAAAGAAATCGAGATCGATATATAATTTTTGATCCGCCGGACAATAAAATGGCCCCATTGCCGATTGCGCCTGACCACAGGCGGAGCGAACACCGCCCGAAAATAAAACCAGCGATGGCTCGGGATAGCGCTGCCCATTCGCAGCAAAATAACGCCCCCACGTATCTTCCGTTTCCGCCAAAACAACGGACGCAAATTCAGCCAACTCCTGCTGCTGATCTTCAGATAAATTTGATGTGCCCTGCGTGCGGGATTCAATGGTGCGTGAAACGCCCTCTTGTAAAAAATAGGTCGGATCACCGCCCATAAGCATCACAACAATCGCCACCGCAATAAACCCAAGGCCGCCACCAACGGTTTTCTTTCCGCCCAATTTGCGGCGGTCTTCAACATTACGGCTGCCTTGTCTATTTCTCCAGCGCATGACGCTCTCCCTATAATGCGCCCTTGGTCGTCGGCAACGAATTTGCCGCGCGCGGGTCAATTTCTACCGCCATGCGCATCGCCTTCGCGCATGCCTTATAAACGCTCTCAATAATATGATGATTATTCGTACCGTAATAGTTAGACGCATGCAGCGTAATGCCGCCCGCACCCGCAAGAGCATTGAAAAATTCTTGGAACAATTCCGTCTCCATGTCCTCGCCCAAGCGCTCAACCGTGAACATCACGTCCCAAACCAAATGCGCGCGGTTTGAAAAATCTAGCGCAACCGCGCTCCGACTTTCATCCATCACCAAATCAAAATGCCCATAACGACGAATGCCGCGCTTATCACCTAGCGCCTCCTTGAGCGCCTGCCCCAGCGCAATGCCCGTATCTTCAACCGTGTGATGCGCATCAATATGCAGATCACCCTCGGCCTTAATCGTCATATCGATCAATGAATGTTTACAAAGCTGCTCCAGCATATGATCAAAAAAGCCAACGCCCGTATGGATATCGGCAATGCCATTTCCATCTAGATTAATAGAAACAGAAATTTCCGTTTCCTTTGTTTTGCGGCTGACCTGCGCGGTTCTATCTTCACCATTATTATTAGACATCTTTAAACTCATACTATTATCGGTTACATTTGATTACTGCGTTTTCTTGTTCACAATCACCAGCGACCATAACACAAGGTATCATGCGGTTTCACCTCAAAATTTTATCTTTGCTTTTCCTGCTCTGTAGCGTCAGCGCATGCGTCAATTTGCCCGAGGCAGAATATAGTGAGCCCCGCATCGTGCCAGAGGCCGTCCACCCCGCCCCCATGATGTTTTCAAAGCTAAAAGTCGAGGTCCCCGCAGGCAGCGACCTTGGCTATTACTCTGATTTTTCCCTCGATAAAACCCACTGGTTCATGGTGCCCGCCAACCGACGGCTATTAAGCAAGGGCATATCCAAAAAAGAACTCAGCACCGTATTCTCCGAGACCATGGGCGGCATGGGATATGACGTGGCGGATTATCTGGGTCTAGTGTTCGATGAAGACGTAGAAGACGAATATCTGCGCGCCGAATACCGCATTGGCGGAAAAATCATCGAAGCCAAAATGAATCTCGACCGCGAAACCGAAGACCGTTTCGGCACAATCAGCTTCGGCCAATCCGGCGTGAAGGGTGAGCTGTATCTAAAAATTAAATGGGGCGTGTATGACGCGCTTCGCCGCAGAACAGTATACCAAACAATCACCGAAGGCCGTGGAAAACAGCCCCATGGCGACCCAGAGGGCATGACCCTACTAATCAATTCCGCCTTCGAGATGGCCGCGCATAATTTGGGCGCCGACGAAGGTTTTTACAATTTATTGGTCAAGGGCATAAAGCCTGAAAATTATAACGCGCGCAAAAAACACGAAGACCGCCCCCTGAAATATAAAAGCAACGAAACCGTTTCTATC
>CAKZMN010000039.1 GCA_937128575.1 uncultured Alphaproteobacteria bacterium
GTCATCTTTATTTACTATTAGATCTTTTGGCCTAACTAAAGGGTAGTTTGAAAGTCTCCCCCTTTTTGTATCATAAACGTTCTCCCACTCTTTTTGGGAATCAGTTTTCTTAGGGTCAGAATCAAAAGATATTTGTATATCTATTGGTTGCAAACCTTCTTGGGTTATTACCATTTATCTCAGAGTTGACCTGGGCTGGAAAACCAATGTTTCAGGCACCAGCATCAGATTTTAATACCACATTTGGCCTAGCACTTGGTGCGGTAATTGTTATTAACATGATCAGTATTCGTGAATGGGGACTATTTCCGTTTCTTGGAAAATTTTTCAAGGTAAAGGATGTTATTCTAGCCTTTAAAAAAGGACCAGGTGAAGGAGTGCTATCACTAGTTGATGCCTTTGTTGGATTATTAGATATTAGAAGGTACTCCAATCTTGCATTAAAAATGGGAATAATCTTATCCTATTGAAATACAGAAACAAACCCCCTACTCCAAAACCAATTTTTCACTCCCTAACAAATACCCATCCTTAGAAAGGATAACATTATATACGCCAATGGGTAAATCGGTAGAAACCTCCAACCGCATATCTTCCACCCAATAAGCCTCCTCACTAACTTTTCTACCCAGCATATCCCAAATTTCCAATTGATAATAACCTTGGCTTTGTTGATCTTGAAATTTAATTTGAAAAGTTCCGTGGCTAGGGTTGGGGTAAATGGAAAATTCAAGGCGCTTTATTTCTTGAAGATCTTCGCGACCTAAATTACAGCCTGATGTATCGCAGCCGTGGTTGTCTGTTTCTAAAAGCCAGGAATAAAATTTTGACCCATTTTGTACATTCCAATGATCAAAATGACTACCGAAATGAACAAAGTTGCTATCTGGTTTTTGACGAAAGGTTGCTATCCAACTAAACTCCCAAGGATCATCATGCCAATAATATCCCTGCCACAGACTATCCTGTTGTGAACTAAATTTAAAACCAAAACCGTATCTATCGCCTTTTTTCCCTGTCCCAGCAGCGTAGTAGCCCCCATCCAAAGTCGCAATTAAACCCAAACAAAATTGATATCTATTATTTCCTCCAACCAATTTTTGGCTCAAAATATTTCCCATTGTATCCATTACACCAATATTGAAACGTATGGAGGATGAAAAAGATGGCTGGTTGGTGCGTCACTTAAAGGCAGGCCATGCCAAGGTTTTAAATCTAGCTTTACCTCGTCCTAAATCCGTTCTTACTATTGTCGCTGTGCTGTTTTTGGGCGCGTTAATACTTGTTCCAACATTCGGGCGGGAGTTCTTGCCGGAATTTAATGAGGGCAGTTTCACCATCAATGTGACATTGCCGCCGGGAACATCTTTGCAAGAGAGTAACCGCCTTGGCATTTTAGCAGAAAACCTCATGCATCAAATTCCCGAAGTTGCTGAAACAGGCCGAAGGACAGGTCGCGCCGAAGAGGACGAACACGCGCTTGGTGTGAATACAACGGAACTTGAGGTCACGCTTAATCCGTCTGAACGACATAAAGAAGAAATCGTTGCGGATATTCGAGAAAAGCTCGGCTCAATTCCCGGTGTTATTATCAATATCGGTCAACCAATTTCTCACCGCATTGATTTCATCACCTCTGGTATTCGTGCGCAAATTGCAGTCAAAATCTTTGGTGACGATCTGAATGTATTAAGGACCAAAGCCGCCGAAGTTCAAGAACTGATCAAAGGTGTTGAGGGCATTGCTGATTTACAAATGGAACAGCAGCTCTTGATCCCGCAAATCCATGTGAACTTTGATCGTGATAAAGCAAAGCAACATGGTGTGATGATTGGTGAAGCTGCTGAACACGCCGAACTAGCCATGCAGGGACAAACCGTGACCAGCATTATTGATGGCAATCGTTTGTTTGATGTTGTCCTACGCCTCAATGACGAAGCACGAGAAGATAAAGAGGCCATTGGCAAAATCCCGTTTGAAACCCTGCGCGGAAATGTTGTTCCCTTAAAACTCTTTGCGGATATTGAAGAAGCCAAAGGGCCAAACCTGATTAACCGTGAAGGCGTAAACCGCCGCATGGTTGTACAGGCCAATACGCAAGGGCGAGATGTCGTGAGTGTCGTTGAAGATATTCAAACAATACTCGATGAAAAGCTGGAATTGCCATCGGGATATTACATCAGCTATGGCGGGCAGTTTGAAAGCCAAGCCTCGGCACAGCGTAATATCTTACTCTTGAGCATCTTCTCACTTTTAGGGATGTTCCTTGCGCTCTACACGCATTTTCGATCTATAAGCCTCACCCTGCAAGTGATGCTTGCTATCCCGCTTTCCTTTATTGGTGCGGTAATCGGTATCTATCTAACGGGCGGTGTATTCTCGATTGCTACAATGGTTGGATTTGTTGCACTGACAGGGATCGCCTCACGTAATGGCATTATGATGATCTCGCATTATCTCCACCTCATGAAATATGAGGGCGAGAGTTTTGATCACAAAATGCTCAAGCGTGGAACACAGGAACGCCTTGTGCCGGTGCTGATGACTGCTTTAACGGCATTGCTTGCTCTCACGCCTCTTGTGATGGCAGCAGGCGAAGCTGGAAAAGAAATCCTTAGCCCTGTGGCTACAGTCATATTCTCAGGGCTATTTAGCTCAACGCTTTTAAACCTAATCATCACGCCTTTGGTGTTCTGGCGTTTCGGTGAGAAGGCATCCCTTAACTACCTCAACGAAAGGAAAACTGAAAATGTTTAAACTATTCACACTAACTTGCGTATCTATCGCCACACTTGGCATGGCATCTGCAAATGCTGACACTGGTAAATACACACAAGAGCAGATTGATCAAATGCCTAGGTTCAGCAGCATTGAGCAACAACGTTGCCCTTCTGCACGTTACCCATCAGTCAAAAACCGCCTTGAGTGTAAGAAAGAGGTGCGTATCGAGGTTTTTGAAAAACGACAAGCTAGAGAAGCTAAAAACAACAAAGGATAGAACAATGATTTTCACGACTTTGAAAATTGCCATTGCTGCTCTGGTTATAGCATTTGCGTCATGGCTGTCAGGAAAAAGGCCAGAATTGGCAGGATTTATAACAGCCTTGCCTCTCGTATCAATATTGGCCATAGCCTTTTCTTATATTGAATATCAGGATACAGCGACAACAGCGCAGTATGCTCGCAGTATTATCTTTGCTGTGCCAATCTCATGGTTATTCTTCCTGCCGTTCTTTTTTATCGAAAAATGGGATTTGAACTTTTGGATCAGCTATGGCGTTGGATTAGGTCTACTCGTCATCGGATATTTTTTGCATCAATACATAATGAGGCAAGTTTTAAGTTAATATAGGAGGATTATATGACGCAGCAAAAGACAGCAAAGCTCTATCGAATGGTAATGGATAAACATATTTGTCCATACGGCTTAAAGGCCATTGATCTGTTGAAGAGCAAAGGGTGTGAGGTTGAGGACCATTATCTGACCAGCCGCGAAGAAGCAGATGCTTTTAAAAAGGAGCATGAAGTGGAAACCACTCCACAAATTTTTATTGAGGGCGAACGTATAGGCGGTTATGACGCTCTTAAAAAATATTTCGGTAAAGGTGATAAGGGGGAAATAACCTACAAGCCTATTATCGCTATATTTGCTACGACTTTTTTGATGGCTTTATCAACTGCATGGGCGATAGGAGAGCTAAGCTCCATTAGAGTAATAGAGTTATTTATTGCTCTTAGTATGTGTGCGCTTGCGATCCAAAAACTCAAAGACCTTGAGGCTTTTAGCCTGCAATTTTTGAATTACGATCTTCTGGCGCAAAAATGGGTGAAATACGCTTATGTTTATCCTGTTGTAGAGATGTTGGCTGGTGTTGCCATGATTTCAGGGTTTCTAACTATTATTTCAGCACCAGCAGCTCTCTTTATTGGCGCAATTGGAGCAATCTCTGTTTTCAAGGCTGTCTACATTGATAAACGTGAGTTGAAATGTGCCTGTGTTGGAGGGAATAGTAACGTGCCTCTTGGCTTTATATCTCTGACAGAAAATATCATGATGATTGCTATGGCGATTTGGATGCTTACAAAAACTTTATAAAAAAGGAAAATCAAATGTTAAAATCACTGTTACTTACAATTTTTACAATGAATATGTTTGTTCAGCCTGTTTTGGCTGGGCCAGGTCATGGTGATGATCATGATCATATCAAACCGGAACTGGTGATTACCCCAATCACAGCAAGCGCGTTAAAAGTTGGCGAAGAAAATGAAGTGATTTTGTTTATCCAAGATAAACAAGCCAAGCCTGTTGATGTATCGCAGTTTAAAATCGCACATACGCAACCAGTGCATTTGTTGATTATCGAACCAGGGCTAACGGATTACCACCATGAGCACCCTGTTCAGAAAACTACAGGGCAATATGTATTTTCCATTACTCCTCAAACTTCTTGTTCTTATCGTGTATGGGCTGATGTTCAGCTTAAAGGCTCGCATCAGCACTATGTTGCTATTGATTTGGAAGGCACGGAAGATTGCAATCAATCGACTAAGAAAATGGTTACTCTTGAAGCCTCTTCGCAAGGATATGATTTTAATCTGGAGCTAGAAGGCGAGGTCAAAGTAGGCGAAGCTGTGATGGTAAATCTTAGCATTAGTAAAAATGGACAGCCTGTTGATTTCTTAGAGCCTGTTATGGGTGCGTTTGCGCACATGGTGGGGTTTTATGAAGATTATAAATCTATAGCTCATATCCACCCAATGGGCGAAGAGCCAACCGAAGACACAAAACGCGGCGGTCCAACCCTGCGTTTTCATATTGAACCGGAGCAAGCAGGATATTTAAAGCTTTTCGCACAGGTGCAGATTGATGGGAAACAAGTGTTTGCACCATTCGGGCTCGAAGTGAGGTAACCTTTCTAAAAACATCACATTGAAATAGGCCTTGAATTTAAAAACCAGCTCAACACTTGCGTGGGCACTAGATAGCAAGCTGCATGCCATATATGAAAATAAAGCCTGGTACCCTTCCTATAACAAACAAAATATTGAGTTCCAGCACCTCTAAAAATCGGACACCCATCGGACACGCAACAAAAAAGCCATTCACAAGAATGGCTGTAATCGTTGGTGAGATTGGTTGCGGGAGTAGGATTTGAACCTACGACCTTCAGGTTATGAGCCTGACGAGCTACCGGACTGCTCCATCCCGCGTCACCAAAGAAAAAAGAGCGTATTTGCTCTTCGATGCCATTATATATCCCTGCCGCGCGGCGAAAGCAAGAGCAAAACGCGACCTTTTCGCAAAACACCCTCCCTGCGCCGCTATATAGCCGCTTAGAGCTATTATTCCGCCCCAAAAACGTGATATAGTCTCGCCTATGTCCACACCGCAAAAAAACGTTGCCGTTATCGGCGCAGGCATTATGGGCCTATGCACAGCGCGCGAGCTTTCTCAAGCTGGAGCGCACGTTGTGGTGTATGAAAAAAACACACTCCCTTCTAAAAATGCGAGTTTTATGGCCGGCGGCATGCTCGCCCCCTATAGCGAAATTGAGCACATGCCCCCCGAATGGGTTCAGGCGGGCCTTAATGGAATAGAATATTGGCGCGCCATTTTGGGGCAAGAAAGCGCCCAAGCCGAATTTAGCTGCAAGGGCAGCCTTCTGATTGCGCATAAAGAAGATCAATATGTATTGGAACGCTTTAAAACCCACCTATCCGCAAACACCAATTGCCAAAACGTTAGCAAAGCAGAGGTTGCACAATTAGAACCACAAATTGCGGAGCGCTTTGACAACGGTGTGTTCTTAAAAGAAGAAGCGCACCTGCATCCGCAAAAAACAATGCAACTGATCATCGATAGGGGCGCGTTTGAAATGCGTCAAGAAGAGGCCGCCCCAAGTGCGCTGAGTGAGCAATATGACCATGTGATTGATTGCCGCGGCTATGACGCGGAAAAACAGACGCCTGGCTTGCGTGGTGTGAAAGGTGAAATTGCGATTGTACGCAATACAGAATTTTATTTAGAACGCCCCGTGCGCCTGATGCATCCGCGCTACCCGCTTTATATTGTCCCGCGTAAGGGCAATATATTTATGATCGGCGCCACAGTCATAGAAGCCGCAAACAACGAACATGTCAGCGTGCGCTCCAGCCTTGAGCTGTTAAGCGCGCTATATAGTCTGCACCCCAGTTTTGGCGATGCGCAAATTCTTGATATGTCCGCCGGTATTCGCCCCGCCTATGCGGATAATTTACCGCGCATCACGCTTCAAGATAACATCGTGCGCTGCAACGGGTTGTTCCGTCACGGATATTTACTTGCCCCCGTTATGGCGCAATGTGTAGAACATATGATACATAACAAACATCACGATTTGACCGCACTGCTTATGGGAGAAAACCATGAATATAAAAATCAACGGAAAAGCGCAGAACTTTGAGGCGCCGCTCAATCTTTATGATGTGTTAGAACAGCAAGGCTACGTTGACATGATGATCGCAGTCGCGCGCAATGGCACCTTCGTGGCTAAAGACACCTACCCCGAAACCCCCATTTATGACGGTGACGAAATAGAAATCGTTGCCCCAATGCAGGGCGGATAATATAAACGCCCAATGAGTAAAAACACAGCCCTCCATATCGATGACCGCATCCTGTCTTCGCGCTTATTTTTAGGCACGGCGAGCTATCCCTCGCCAGAGGAACTTAAGCAGTCCATTGCCCTATCAAAGCCAGGCTTGCTGACGGTATCGCTGCGCCGGGAAAGTGCGGCCGGAAAAGGGCAAAAATTTTGGGACATTATCAAGGGGTTTGACGTACCTATCCTGCCCAACACCGCAGGCTGCTATAGCGCGGCGCAGGCCATCACCACCGCCGAAATGGCGCGCGAGATATTTGGCACACACTGGATCAAGCTAGAGGTCATCGCGAATGATTATACGCTAGAGCCTGATGCAAAGGGCTTAGTAGAAGCCACGCGGGCGCTGACGGATAAAGGATTTAAGGTTTTCCCCTATATGACAGAAGACTTAGAGCTTGCGCAAACTCTCTCCGATATTGGATGCGACATTCTTATGCCTTGGGGGGCACCGATTGGCACGGGGCGCGGCCTGAATAACCCGCAAGGGTTACGGGCAATGCGGGAACGCTTCCCCGATAAAATATTGGTGGTTGATGCCGGAATAGGCGCGCCTTCGCACGCGGCAAGCGCTATGGAGCTTGGCTATGACGCCGTGCTGCTCAACACCGCGGTATCAAAAGCCACAAAGCCTGCCGCCATGGCAAGCGCGCTGGCAAAATCAATTGAGGCAGGGCGCGAAGGCTTTCTAGCAGGCCTAATTGCGCGCCAAGAAACGGCGGCGCCATCAACCCCAATGATTGATCGCCCATTTTGGCACAAAAAATAAAATGATAGCTTAAGCGGCCTTTTGACCGTTCGCGCGCTCAATGCCCTCAAGGATGAGCTCTTTC
>CAKZMN010000040.1 GCA_937128575.1 uncultured Alphaproteobacteria bacterium
CGCATATGGCAGCACTGTTATGGCGAACAGCCGCAAGTCCGATGTCCGACTGACCTATGTCAACCCGATGCTCGTTGCCCAATGCTAGCCTACGCAGGCTCCTAAGCTGAAGGCAAACGACCAATGTCAAAGCCAACATCACTTGATCAACACCACATCATTGGGAATGATGAATAAGCCAGCGTTAGAATTTGATATCAGCGCGCTTAACCAAAACGCGATTGTGAATGATATTGTTTATAATCCATTGCAGACGGAATTGTTAAAAAATGCGCGTGAGCGTGGCCTTCAAACCGTGACGGGCATAGGCATGTTAATTCATCAGGCGGTACCTGCATTTGAATTATGGTCTGGCGTAAAACCATTGGTGGATAAGGGTTTAGAAGATTTGGTGTTATCATGAAAGTGATAGGATTAACGGGTTCCATTGGTATGGGGAAAACGACAATTGCGGCGCAGTTTGAGTTGTTGGGACATCCATCGCATAATTCAGACGCGGCCGTGCATGAGCTTTTACAGCCCGGGCGCGCGGGATATCTCGCAGTGGCCGCAGCCTTTCCGTACTACCAATACCCTCAAATTTTTGGCAAAAAAAATAAAGCAGGCCGCAGACCGCTGGAGCGCAAGGCGCTAGGCGATTTAATCTTTAGTGATGAAGATCACCGCGCGGCGCTCGAAGAAATCCTTCACCCTCTGGTGCGCGAAGCCCAAGATAAATTCTTGCGCGATCAAAAGCGCGGCGGCAAAACTATTGCGGCGCTAGACATTCCGCTGCTTTTTGAAACCGGTGCGGAGGTGCGCGTTGATTACGTGATGAACGTCACCGCGCCTGCCCATGTGCAAAAGACGCGCGTTTTAGAACGCACTGGCATGACAGAAGAAAAACTCAGCGCTATTCTAGAGCGTCAAATGTCTGACGCAGAAAAATCTGCGCGGGCGGATTATGTGGTGCATACTGGCCTTGGTCGTGCGCAAAGCATGAAAGAATTGAAAATAATAATTGCGGATATAACGAAGAAAAGCTGATGAGAGAAATTGTACTCGATACCGAAACCACCGGAATGGACCCAGATGACGGGCACCGCATCATTGAAATTGGCTGCGTGGAGCTGGATAACCACGTGCCCACCGGTCGCCATCTACAGCTTTATATAAATCCGGAGCGCGAAATTCCGCTCGATGCCACGGCCGTGCACGGCATCACCGATGAATTTGTCGCCGACAAGCCTGTGTTTTCTCAGGTCTATACCGAGTTCATGGAATTTGTGAAGGGCGGCAAGCTGATCATTCACAACGCCGAATTTGATATGAAGTTCATTAATTGGGAGCTAAAGCAGGTCGGTCACGACCCCATCCCATGGACGCATGTGATTGATACGCTGGGCATGGCGCGGCGTAAATTCCCGGGCTCTCCCGCAAATTTAGATGCGCTTTGTCGCCGCTTCAGCATCGATAACACAGAGCGCACATATCACGGCGCGCTCTTGGATTAGGAGCTTTTAGCGGAAGTATATCTAGAGCTGATCGGCGGGCGCCAACATGGTTTAGGCCTAGCCGCTGAAAAGGCAAAGGGCGCCGCTCAGGTTAAGGCTAGCCGCAAGCACCGCGAACCAAGGCCTCACGCACCAAGTGCGCAAGAGCTAGAGGCGCATGCCTCACTGCTTGAAAAATTGGATAATCCTTTGTGGCAGAAAAGTAGCTAAAGCGATTTTAAGCTTTAGCGTCTTCTTTAAGGTCGGCTTTCACACCGTCGCGCGCCGCATCAATTTCTTCGCTAAAGCGCTGCATATATAATGCATGGAAATCAATCGGGTTCAGCAATAATGGCGGGTAACCACCATTGATCGTGGTGTCGGCGATAATTTGACGCGCAAACGGGAAGATCAAACGCGGAATTTCGATGAGCAAGAATGGGTGATGGCTTTCCTCGGGAATTTCATCGCCAACACTTACGGTCGCGCCATATTGCAGCTCAACAATAAACAGGGCTTCGTCGCCTTTTTTCGCTTCGGCGCGGACATTCAAAACAACCTCGTAAAGACCCTGATCTTTGGTGTCTTCGATTTTGCGGGCATCCATGCCGATATTGAGATCCATCTCCGGCAATTCTTTGCCGTCGCGCAATGTATCGCTAGCGCTGGGGTTCTCAAAAGATAGGTCGCGGACATATTGCGCTAAAATAGTAACGGGAATGTCTTGGGCTTCGATGTTTTGTTCTTTTTCTTCGCTCATGTGCTTTTCACTCTTTGGAAAATTTTTAAATAATTAATCTATAAAGGATTATCCTTAAATTAGCCGCGCGCCGCAACCTTAATTAACGCGGTGGGGCATCTTCATCGACGTTATGCTCATCCACGCGCTCATATTCACCCTCAATCGCGTTGGGATCAATGGGCGTATGCTGGCTGTGAAAGTTCTGCTGCGGCATATCCATGTTGGTATGGGTTTTGAAAAAATGCTTAATCGCCGCGCGAAAGGGCGGGATCAAAAGCAAAAACCCGATTGTGTCGGTAATAAAGCCCGGTGTAATCAGCGTCGCGCCGGACACCACCAAACAAAACCCATCAAACAGCTCCCCCACCGGCATTTGACCCTTATCCATGGATTGGCGCATGGCGGCCAAGGTCTGCAGACCCTGACGCTTCACCAAAATACCGCCAATAATCGCGGTAATTAGGGCCAAAAGAAGCGTGTTCATAAGGCCGATTTCTTCGCCCACACTGGCAAATACCATAATCTCTAAAAGCGGCAGAATAATAAATATAATTAAAAAAGGCACGAAAACCCCTTGTCGTTTGTGTTTTGAAAGTTAATGTATGTAACGAGGCGCGGCGCGTAAATGCAAGCCCTTCTAATCTTTTCGCGACGCTTTGCTCGAATATGTTAGAATAATAGAGTTAGTACAAATTAAAGGAATATCATCTGTGCCTGTAGATATAATTGTTTACGCCCTTGTTGCGGCGGGTTTGATTTTTTGGCTAAGAAGCATTCTGGGCACGCGCCATGGTGATGAACGAAGCCGTCCAAATCCATACGAAGCCCCGCCTGAAAATGCGAACGCCGATGATGCGCTTTCTGGCACTTTGCCGATGGATGATCGCGTCCCCACGCCAGAAGATAAAGTTGCCGAGCTTGCGAAAAACCCAATGCGCGGCATGTCTATCGAGGGTAAATCTGCTGAGGCGGGTTTGCTAGACATTACCAAAGCCGATAAAGATTTCGACATTAATTTCTTCCTAGAGGGCGCGCAAGAAGCCTTCGTTATAGTCGTTGAGGCCTTCGGTGAGGGCGACCGCGATACATTAAATGGCCTGTTGGCGCCCAACGTGTTTGACGCATTTGATCAAGCGATAGCAGAGCGCGAGAAAAACGACGAAACTATGCAAACCGAAATCCACGCCATTAAAAAGGCTGAAATTACGGATGCAAGACTGGACCGTAAAACCGCGCTTATTACTGTACGATTTACCGCCGAAGAAACGAGCGTGATTAAAGATTCAAACGGTGAAATTGTTTCTGGCCACCCCGACAAAGTCACGCAAATGCGCGATATGTGGGTCTTCAGCCGCGAGGTGCGCGCACGCGACCCGCGCTGGTTCTTGCATGAAACAAAGGGTGATTTTGACGGCGATAATGAAACTATTCCAAACTCGGATGGTCAATAACGCCTTGGGCGTGGGGTAAAGCCGTGCTAAAAATACCTATGCGGTATTTATTTCTTCTCTCATTTTTGTTCATACTAACTTCTTGCGCGGAAGGGCCATCAAAGCCCGATGCGAAGCCTGATTTAGTTTTGCAGACGGCAAGCTTTAGCGCGCTGCCCGGGTGGCAAAGCGACAACCTCACCACATTTGTGCCTGCGTTCGAAAAATCATGCGCCCGCATTGCCCGCGCAAACCCAGAGAAAAAATTTGGCTTACTAGAGCGCGCTGGAACCTATCAGCAGTGGCAGGGGGCGTGCGCCAAATTTGCCGCCCTACCGCAAAAAAATACACCAGCCATTCGCGCCTTCCTTCAGCAAAATTTCGATGTGTGGCAAGCTACTGCGGAAGGAAAAAAAGAAGGCCTGTTTACCGGATATTACGAGGCCTCACTTAAAGGCTCCCGCGTGAAAACGGAGCGCTATCGCTATCCACTTTATACCCGCCCCAATGATTTGGTGATGGTGCAGCTGGGTGAATTTCGTGAAGAATTAAAAGGACAGCGCATCGCTGGGCGCGTCATTAATGGCAGCTTAAAACCCTATGAAAGCCGTGAAGAAATCGTCAGCGGCGCATGGCCACATAATGACAAAGTATTGGTTTGGGTTGATGACGCCGTTGATGCGTTCTTCGTTCAAATTCAGGGCTCCGGCGTCATTGAAATGACGGATGGCGGCGTTATGCGCATTGGTTATGCGGGGCAAAACGGGCACCCATATTACGCAATTGGGCGCGAGCTGATTAAACGCGAACACCTGACCAAAGATAATGTATCCATGCAGTCCATTCGAGAATGGCTGGCCGCAAACCCTGATGAGGCTGATGAAATTATGAACACCAATAAATCTTATGTGTTCTTCACCGAAAATGAAAAGGGCGCAACGGGCGGTGAGGGCGTGGTCCTAACCGCTGGTCGCTCTCTCGCGATTGATCGATCTATCATTCCCTATGGTATGCCTGTCTGGCTAGATGCGGCCTCGCCACTGCCAGAAGATGCCTTTGTGCCTACGCGCATTCAAAAATTAATGATGGCGCAAGATACGGGCGGCGCAATACGCGGCCCCGTGCGCGGCGATGTCTATTGGGGATACGGCGCAGCGGCAGAAAAAATCGCAGGCCCTATGAAATCCAAAGGGCAATATTGGTTCTTCCTGCCAAAGGCCGCTAATTAATATCAATACGGAATTGGATATTCGCGGCGCACGGCCTCGATGTCACTTAGAACATCAGCGCTCAATTTTACATTTATTGAATCGATATTGGCTTTTAGCTGCTCCATGGTGGTGGCGCCAATAATATTAGCAGTCACAAAGGGCTGCATATTTACAAACGCCAAGGCCATTTGGCACATATCCAAACCATGTTTTTCCGCAATCGCCATATAGGCCTTAATTGCATCATTGCATTGCGGGGTGTCGCGGCGCTCCGTGCCCGGGGTGATGGTCAGGCGCGCACCTTCTGGTCGCTTGCCGTCTAGATATTTACCGCTAAGCATGCCGCGCGTGAGAGGTGACCAGGCCAATAAGCCGCAATCTTCCGCCACGGCAACCTCACAAAGCTCCGGCTCAAACAAGCGGTTGAGCAAACTAT
>CAKZMN010000041.1 GCA_937128575.1 uncultured Alphaproteobacteria bacterium
CTTAAGCTTATATTAGAAGTGAAAAGATAATGACACAAAAAATAAATTTCGAACTTGTTTCTCCTGAATCTAAATTAATGTCCGAGGGCGTTAAGATGGCCATTATCCCTGGATCCGAAGGGGATTTCGGTGTGTTGCCGAACCACGCACCTTTCATGTCGGTGATCCGTCCTGGCGCGATTACGGTCATCGATGCCGGTTCGGAAACCCGCACCTTCATCCATGGTGTTTGAAACCATGCGTGACAACCCTTGCTTGTCCGCCGGATCACCCGCCGCGCCCATGCCTTTGAAAGAAAACTTAAGTGAAATAACAGGAACAGAATGATCCTCAACAAGCCAAGCCTTGACGCCGCTAGAACTCACAACTTCTTGAATGTCGAGAAGGTTTCCGCGTGCTTGCGCTGGGGCTGCGAAAAACAAAATAAGGCAAAAAACTATGGATGATAATTGCTTCATTATTCGCTGCCCTCTTTTGATGGGGCTATAGCTTGCGGCGCTTCAGGTAACAAATAACCAGTGATTGGCGGTGTTTCATAATCCCCATCTGGATCAAGATATTTCTTTGCTACATTTTGTATTTGCTCTGCTGTAACTCTTGCAATGTTTTGTGGCCAATATTCTATATCGTCAATGCTGGAGCCTGTAATTAAGGAATAACCAAAAACCATAGCTGGTCCAGTGAGGCTGTCGCGCGCGTAAATGGCCGCATCTTGCATCCGTGATTTTGCCTCTTCTAATTCTTTGTTTGTAACGCCATCTTTAATTAAGCGGCGCAGCTCATTTTCATATGCGGTTTTCACGGTGTCTAACTCAATGCCCGGAAGCGGCGTTGCGTATAGCGTTGTCTGCGCTTCGTCCCAATATTGTGGTCTATAACTTATGCCTGCGCTGCTGGCTATTTTCTGATCCACAACTAATGCTTTATATAATCGACCCGTTGCGCCGCCGCCTACGATTTCTTCCATAACCTCAAGGGCCAATGCTTCGTTTTGGTTGATGCGAGCGCTTGGGGTGCGAAACACGGTCTGTATATTAGGCTGTTTGATCGAAGCGTCCGTCATTGTGACCGTGGAGGCAGCTTTTAATGGGGGGGATTTTGCCCAATTTCGTTCAGGCACATTAATTTTAGTAAGGGGGCCATAAATTTTCTGCGCTAGTTCGTATACTTGCGCACCAGTTACATCGCCAGAGACAATCAAAATAGCGTTATTGGGCCCATACCAACGATCATAAAATGATTTGGCATCGCTCCAGCTTAACTCTGCCATTTCGTGCATCCAGCCAATC
>CAKZMN010000042.1 GCA_937128575.1 uncultured Alphaproteobacteria bacterium
ATTTCGGCACGCGTGATGTAACGCCAGAGTAAAAAACTGGCCTCGTGCGCGGCGTGTTTGATTCCGTGGCTGATAAATACGACATTATGAATGATTTCATGTCCGGCGGGATGCACCGTTTATGGAAGGATCGCCTGATCCGTGAAATCCGCCCCCGCCCGGGTCTTAAATATCTGGATGTGGCTGGCGGCACGGGCGACATCGCTTTCCGCATTAAAAAACGTGCAGGCACCAATTCCGACATCACGATCTTCGACCTAAACGAACAAATGCTGACCGTGGGGCGTGACCGCGCGGTGGATCGTGGCTGGCTGAATGGTTTTGAATGGATAACCGGCAATGCGGAATCCTTACCCTTCGAAGATAATTCCTTCGACGTCTACACCATCGCCTTTGGTTTGCGTAACGTGACACATATAGATACCGCCCTGCGCGAGGCGGCGCGCGTTTTAAAACCCGGCGGGCGCTTTTTCTGCCTCGAATTCTCTCACGTGCGCGCCCCCCTACTCGCCAAAGCCTACGATTTATACTCTTATAATGTCATTCCAAAGGTCGGAAAATTGATCACAAAGGACGAAGAGAGCTACCAATATCTGGTTGAGAGCATCAGAAAAATGCCAAAACAGGCCGATTTAAGAGACAGAATGACCGAATCTGGCATGAAAAATGCAACGTTTTCAGAGCTTTCGGCCGGAATCGTTGCGATTCACAAAGCTATGAAGGCATAAGGCAGATAGTAAATTTACATAATTAACAATGACTTATGATTTTTTATTGACAAGTCAGCCTAATAAAGGCAAAACTGCATTCTATCTGAAAAACATGTTACATAATATATGCCAAATCGACGGCAATATATGTATGAGAATTACTACTAAAAAAACTGGAGAGGACTACTCTAATGAGCAACTTTACTAAATCAATCGTTTATTCCGGCGTTGTACTATGTGCAGGCCTAATCGCTATTTTCGCAATCCAAAGCAACATGACTGAAGAAGGCGCACAGTTCGGATCAATCGAACCAGCCGCTGGTGAAGCCATGAGCTCAATGAGCGAAGCTGCTGAAGGTCTTACAGACTCAATCGTAAAAGCTTCTGGCGAAGCAATGGACGCTACTAAAGAAGCTGCCGCTGATGCTGCTGAAGCAACTGGCGACGCTGTTGAAGCAACTAAAGAAGCTGCTGCTGACGCTGCTGAAGCAACTGCAGAAAAAGCAACTGACGCTGTTGAAGCAACGAAAGAAGCAACAAGCGACGCAGTTGAAGGCGCAAAAGAAATGGCCAATGACGCTGCTGAAGCAATCGAAAACGCAACTGAGCCAGCTGCTGGTGACGTAGTTGAAGATGCTGCTGAAGAAGCCGCTGACGCTGCTAAAGAAGCTGCTGACGAAGCTAAAGATGCAATGGACCACAAATTGGCCCACTAATCACAACGATTAGATCTTAAAAATTTAAAGCCCCGCTTTAGCCTTCACTGGTCAAAGCGGGGCTTTTGCTTTATATAAAGAATGCAATGCAGACACTTGAAAACAAATCGATATTACTCATCATCAGCGGTGGCATCGCAGCCTATAAATCGCTGGAGCTTATCCGCCTGATCCGCAAATCCGGCGGCAATGTGCGCTGCATTTTGACCAAGGGCGGTGAACAATTCGTCACCCCCCTATCCGTCTCCGCCCTTAGCGAACAACACGTCTACACCGATCTATGGTCGCTAAAGGATGAAACCGAAATGGGTCACATCCGCCTCAGCCGCGAGGCCGACCTGATTGTCATCGCCCCGGCCAGCGCGAATTTATTGGCGCAAATGGCAAATGGCTTGGCGCAAGACCTCGCCTCCACCACGCTTTTGGCCGCCGACAAGCCTATCCTGATTGCCCCCGCGATGAACCACCAAATGTGGGACAATCCGGCCACGCAAAAAAATCTTAAAACATTAGAGACCCGCGGCATAAAACAGGTCGGCCCAACCAAGGGCGATATGGCCTGCGGCGAACATGGCATGGGCCGCATGGCGGAGCCCGAAGATATCATGAACGCAATAAACAGCTTTTTTTTTGAGCGCCCGCTAAGCGGCTATAGCGCTCTCATCAGCAGTGGCCCAACCGTTGAACCGCTAGACCCCGGGCGCTTCATCGGCAACCGCTCCTCCGGCAAACAGGGGCGCGCCATTGCCGCCGCCCTATCCAGCGCGGGCGCAAATGTCACCCTAGTCACCGGCCCCGTCGCCTTAACCGATCCCGCGGGCGTAAACACCATTCACGTCGAAACCGCCACGCAAATGCTTGCCGCCTGCGAGAGCGCCATTGAAACCGACCCAAAACTAGACATCGCCATTTGCGCCGCCGCCGTTTCCGACTGGCGCGCCAAAGATGCACAGGATCAGAAAATCAAAAAACGTGACGGCGAAACCGCCCCCACCATAAGCTTCACCGAAAACCCCGATATATTGCGCGCCATCGCAAACCACAAACACCGCCCCACCTTGGTCGTTGGCTTCGCCGCAGAAACCGAAAATCTGCTGGATAACGCCAAAGCCAAGCTATCGCGCAAGGGCTGCGACTGGGTCTTGGCCAATGACGTAAGCGCCGCGCAAGATAACCAAAAAGTCTTTGGCGCCGACGAGAATCATGTATATCTGATAAATGAAAATGGCGTGGATGATTGGGGCAAATCCTCAAAAACCGCAATCGCCATAAAGCTAGCCGAACACATCGCACAACACCTACAGCAAGATGAGCAAAAACATGCCGCAGAATAAGAAAATAACCGAAGTCGCCCTTAATCCTTTGGAACATGCGGTTGGCCTTAAACTCCCCGCCTACGAAACTGGACAATCCGCAGGCATGGATCTATCCGCCGCCCTAGAAGAAGCCTTGGAACTCGGCCCCGGTGACCGCGCGCTTGTGCCAACGGGTTTGGCGATTGCCCTGCCCGCTGGCTTTGAGGCGCAAATCCGCCCCCGCTCCGGCCTTGCACTAAAAAACGGCATTACGGTTCTAAACACCCCCGGCACCATCGACGCCGATTACCGCGGTGAAATCAAAGTCATCTTGATCAATTTGGGCCAAGAAGCCGTCACAATCGAGCGCGGCATGCGCATCGCCCAAATGGTTATTGCCCGCCACGAACAGGTCGAATGGAAAATCGTCGACAGCCTTGATGAAACAACGCGCGGCGCAGGCGGCTTCGGCTCCACAGGCACCGCCTAATTGACATATAATTGTTTCTTGCGCTTATTCTAATATTCCCCTACTCTTTCCACCTTGCCTCTATAAAAGCTAGGACACTGAGTAATGAAACCAGATTATATTGATGTCGCCTTCAGGCGGAATATGCCGGAAAAGCTATACGCCTTCGTAGAAAAGCTTGAGGATATTTGCGCCCCACTTCGTATAAATGGGTTCAAAAACAATACAAACCCCGGTCATTACGTGCTTTCAGTGCCCCCAAACACCCCTCGGCACGCCATTACCTATCAACAAGTAAAACAAATCAGCGATGCCTTTGAAGCTTTCTACACAAGGCCATCCGTCGGCAAAGCGGGCGCCTTACTTAGCCATCTTGAATATATCGGCGGCATGGTCAGTGAAGAGGACTTGCAGAAAAACGACAGTGACCGAATAGTTCTGTCACCTGACTCTGGATTGAGCCTCGCACTTAAATCTGAATTTAACCGTCGCAACATGGATGCCCAAACATTCACCGCGCTACAAAACTCTATTATCGAAGGCTACATTTTACTGTCCAAACTGCCGGTTACACAATTCTTTCAAAAAGCCGTCCCCCAAGAGCTAATAGAAGAACTACTGCCTCCCGAAGAAATACCCTACTACGAAGAAGATGATGACCCAGTAGTCATACGACTTGATCCCGACCAAGCTGCGGCATCAGAAATCGAGGTTGATCTAGGAAATGATGACTTTGATCAAGCCATGCCAACTGGCGTTGCATAAGTTCTGAATAACCCCCCGCGCGCTCTTCCCATATCTACGGCATTATCGTAAAACTAAGCCATGCCCAATGCAGCTTTAAAGAATGCCGATGATTATATCGCCGACGGCCACACGCCGATGATGGCGCAATATCACGTGCTAAAATCGCGCTACCCCGATTGCCTACTTTTCTACCGCATGGGTGATTTTTTTGAGCTCTTCTATGACGACGCCATCAATGCCTCCGAAGTTTTGGACATCACCCTAACCAAACGCGGCAAGGCGGGCGGCAACGACATTCCCATGTGCGGCGTACCCTTTCACGCCTGTGAACCATATCTCGCCAAACTAATCCGCGCCGGATTTAAGGTCGCCATCTGCGAACAAACCGAAAGCCCAGCAGAGGCCAAAGCCAGAGCAAAAGCCGAAGGCCGCCCCGTGTCCAAAGTTCTGGTCAATCGCGACGTTGTGCGCGTGGTCACCCAAGGCACTCTGACCGAAGACAGCCTGCTGGATGCGCGCGAAAACAACTACATCAGCGCCCTCAGCGAAATTGGCGGGCAGTACGGCCACGCATGGCTCGAATTCTCCACTGGCGACTTCAAGGTACAGGCGCTTCACAAGAACGACATCCTAACCGCCCTAGAGCGCACCCAGCCCAAAGAAATCCTAATCTCTGATCGCCTAGAAGACATATTCGAAGACCGCAGCAAACTAACAATCCAGCCCGCCTCCCTCTTCGACAGCCAGAACGCCAGCAAGCGTTTGGAGAAAATCTTCGGCGTTGGCACGCTAGAGGCCTTTGGCGGCTTCTCCCGCGCGGAAATCGCCGCCGCAGGCGCACTGATCGAATATATCGAGCGCACCCAGCTCGGCAAAATCCCCCACCTGTCAAAGCCCCAACAACTAAGCTCCGGCGCTAGCTTAGAGATCGACGCCGCCACGCGCCGCAACTTGGAGCTCACCCGCACATTAACCGGCGATCGTAAGGGCAGCTTGCTGGGCACGATAGACCGCACCATCACTGGCTCCGGCGCGCGCATGCTGCAATCCTGCCTCTCCGCCCCCCTCACCGACATTGCCGCCATCAATGCACGCCTTGACCGCATTGAATGCTTTACGGCTGAAAATAATCTGCGCGATGATATCCGCGAACTTCTGAAAATTACGCCCGATATGGAACGCGCCCTCGCCCGTCTATCCGTTGGGCGCGGCGGCCCGCGTGATCTAACCATGATCCGCAGCGGCCTCAAGCAATCTGAAATCATCCGCGCCAACATCCAAAATAACGACGCGGCAAAATCCGTGCTATCCGAAATCCTCAGCGATCTAAAAACCGACGCTGATCTGGCGAATTTCCAAGACAAACTCGCCCAAGCCATAACCGAAGAGCCGCCCGCCATGACGCGCGATGGCGGCTTCGTTGCTCCGAACTTCCACAAGAAATTGGATGAACTAAAACTCTTACGTGATGATGCCCGCCGCCTCATCGCCGCGCTGCAGGGTAACTACCAAAAAGACACCGGCATCGACGCCCTAAAAATCAAATTTAACAATGTCTTGGGCTACTTCATTGAAGTCACCGCAAAACATGGCGATGCCATGATGGCGCGCGCAAACCAAGACACAAATCCCTACATCCATCGCCAAACTATGGCCAACGCCGTGCGCTTCACCACCCCCGAACTGGCGGAGCTAGAGCGCGACATCACCTCCGCCGGTGAAAAGGCATTGGCGCTAGAATTACAGATATTCGACGAACTCACCGCTGATTGCATCGCCCTATCCGAAGAAATCGGACGCAAGGCCAAGGCCATCGCCGCACTAGACATGACCAGCGCTCTGGCGCATCTCGCCATCGAAATGGATTACACCCGCCCCGAGCTAGACAGCAGCCTCAGCTTCAATATCGAGGGCGGCCGCCACCCGGTCGTTGAGGCCGCGCTCAAAAAAGGCAACCAAGCCTTCGTGCCCAACAATTGTAATTTAGGCGACAATCAAAATTTATGGCTTCTGACGGGCCCCAACATGGCGGGTAAATCAACGTATCTACGCCAAAACGCGCTCATCACAATCCTTGCCCAAATGGGCTCCTTCGTGCCCGCAAATTCTGCGCATATCGGTATTGTGGATCGCGTATTTTCCCGTGTTGGCGCATCAGACGATCTCGCGCGCGGACGATCAACATTCATGGTGGAAATGGTGGAGACCGCCGCCATCCTTAATCAGGCGACGCAAAAATCGCTCGTGATACTCGATGAAATCGGGCGCGGCACCGCCACTTTTGACGGCCTCTCTATCGCATGGGCCTGCGTTGAACAACTGCACGAGGCGATAAAATGCCGCGGCCTATTCGCCACCCATTATCACGAGCTAACCTCCCTCACCGCAAAGCTAGACAACCTCTCCTCCCACTCCATGCAGGTAAAGGAATGGAAGGGCGACATCATCTTCATGCATAGCGTTGGCGAGGGCGCGGCCGATCGCTCCTACGGCATTCATGTGGGTAAACTCGCTGGCCTGCCCCCCGCCGTCATCAAACGCGCGGAAGAGGTTCTAAGCCTCCTCCAATCCGGTGAACAATCCGGCGCTTTGGCACGCCTAGCCGACGACCTCCCCCTCTTCTCCACCCAAGCGCCCGCAGCAGAAGAGCAAAGCTCCGAACTACAAAACGCCCTAAACGAAATCAACCCCGACTCAATGTCCCCCCGCGAAGCATTAGACGCGCTTTACAAACTTAAAGATTTGACAAATGGTGGATAGTGGCAAAACACCAGAAGAGCATTTCATCAAACAAAGACGAAATTTGATTTTGATCTCACTATTTGTGATTTTTTATGAAGTTGGGAATCTAACCATCGAGGAAATAAATTTTCTCGGCAACAAATCCAAACTTGGAAACCCAGAAATCGTTACCTTTTTTCTAATAGTTGCCTTTACTTATTTTTCATTGCGCTATTATACCGCCTGTAGGGAAATTAAAGGTATTTCAAAATTTTTATATGGCTGCAGTGCCCGCGCAGAAAATAAATGCAAAGCTTTTGTTACAAAAAAATATTTCGAGCCTCAAAAAGAAAAATTTAAAGCTGTTGACCAAATAACCAGAACAAAATTCACAAGAACCTATATGTTAAGAAGTGAGCGAAGAGGTGAAAATGGTGAACCTCTACATGTGAAAATCGTAGTAAAATGCAGATTTATATACAATTATACCTTGTCATTACTACCTACAATTATTCACACATCCAAGTTTACAGAGTATGTCCTACCTTACATCATCGCCATAATAGCTGGATTAGAGCTTCTTGATTACAGCCTTATATCTCAGCTTATTAAACCTTGAAAAAGCTCTCTTTAACCTATATCAACAGTGCCCATGACTGAGATTATAAAAACAGAAGTAGTTGTAATTGGCGCTGGCCCATGTGGTCTTTTTTGCGCGTTCGAACTTGGCCTTTTAGACATGAAATGTCACTTCATCGACATCCTTGATCGCCCTGGTGGACAATGTGCGGAGCTATATCCCGAAAAGCCCATCTACGACATTCCGGCCTATCCCGAAATCTCAGGCCAAGAATTAACCGACCGTTTAATGGAGCAAATCGCGCCCTTCGATCCCGTTTTTCATTTCCAACAAATGGCAGAAGGTCTCGAGAAAATCGATGACGGCAGCGAAACCGGTTCATGGCGTTTAACCACCAATCAGGGCTTGGTCTTCGAAGCCAAAGTCATCATCATCGCGGCGGGCGGCGGCAGTTTCATGCCCAAAAAACCCCCCATCCCCGGCATCGAGGAATATGAAGATAAATCCGTATTCTACGCCGTGCGTCAGATGGATAAATTCAAAGACAAAAAAATCGTCATCGTCGGCGGCGGCGACAGCGCGCTGGACTGGACATTAAACCTAGAGCCCCTCGCCAAGCACACAACACTAGTGCATCGCCGCAAACAATTCCGCGCACATCTGGACAGCGTCAATAAAATGCTGATGAAGGAGCAAGAGGGCGCGCTCGATTTCGCCACCGGACAGGTCAAAGAATTAAAGGGTGAAAACGGACAGCTATCCTCCATCATCATCGAGAACAAAGACAAAGAAACCAAGGAAGTCACGCGCACCGAAATCGAATGTGATTGTCTGCTCCCCTTCTTCGGC
>CAKZMN010000043.1 GCA_937128575.1 uncultured Alphaproteobacteria bacterium
TTCGACATTTTAGGCGGCGCGGACCCCGTTAAGGCGCATGAAGAAGCCGCGGTTGAAAAGGCGTTGCAGACTTGGCTTGATGCCCATATCGCCAGCGTGCTTGAGCCATTAGTCGCGCTTAATAATGATGAGAGCCTTGAAGGTCCCGTTAAAGAAATTGCGAGCCGTGTTTATGACGCCCTTGGGATCGTGGAGCGCGCGGAGCTAGAGCCTTTTATTGCTCAACTTGATCAAGATACCCGCCGCGTTTTACGCGCCAAGCGCGTTCGCCTTGGTCCCGTTTTGGTTTTCCAGCCCGATTTGAATAAGCCCGCTGCGGTTCGTCTGCGCGGTCTTTTATGGTCTTTATATAACGGTAAAGCTTTGCCAGCGCCCCTGCCGAATGATGGTGTGGTGTCGCTTAAGGTTGATGCTGGCACCGTTGATGCGGCGTTTCAGCAAGTGATTGGATATCCCGTATATGGCCCGCGCGCGATCCGCATTGATATGCTGGACCGCGTTATTAACGCCATTTATGACGGCGCGGAGGGCGGCAAGTTTAAGGCCAAGCATGAGATGGCGGAATGGCTTGGTTGTTCAATCGAGAGCCTATATGAAATTTTACGCGCGATGGGGCACACGCTGGTTTATGATCCGGGTCCGGAGCAGGAAGAAGCCAAGGCAAAAGCCAAGGAGCTAGCCGAACAACAGGCCGCGGAAGCGCCTGCCGAAGCCCCAGCAGAGGAAGCCAAAGCGACGGACGCTGCACAAGACGCCGCGCCCGCAGAAGCCAAGCCGCAAGAGCAGATCAAACCAGAGCTTGCGACGTTCCGCCTGAAAAAGGGCAAAGCGTTTGAAAAGCAGGAAAAGGCCACATTCAAGAAGCCGGATGCGAAAAAGAAGAAATCTGACAAGCCCAAGGGCAAGCGTAATAAAACCACACACCGCGAGCCAAAGGTCATGAGCGCGGAGGCGGAGAAGAAGTTTGAAGATTCTCCTTTCGCGATTTTGCAGCAATTGCAGACCAAGAAAAATGGCTAATCCATTTATTAATACTGCGTATGTATGTTTGGTGATGGCGTTTATATCCGTGCCAGGCGCCGCTCATAGTGCGCGCTTTTCCGGTGAATATCTTCTGACTATGTGCGCTAGTGATGATAAGGGGCGGGAGTTAACGCCCGGCGCGCACATTGCGTGTCAGGCTTATATTGCGGGGGTTTTGGATTACCACAATCTTATTCGCTCTATGGGAACCTCGCCCAGCGTTGATTTCTGCGTTCCCGAGGGCACGACCATGAACCAGCTTCAAAAGGGCGTTGTCAGTTATATCTATAGAAATAAAGAAGAACATGCTAAATTTGTGGCTGCACCGGCGGTCGCTCTGGCTCTGTTTGATATGTTTCCCTGCGGCGGTCAAAAAGTCAAAAAACGTAAACCAAAATAAGTATCGATTTTCACATTCATGAGTAAGAAACCAACCCGCATTGTTAAGATAGACCGAGACGAGGCCTGCGGCCTTGGTTTGTTGCCGCGTGATTTTTGGGATATTTTGGCGCATCGTTATTTTCCGGTGATGAGCCTGACTTACGTCTCCACCATTATCGGCTTTGCGGCCAGTCGCGGTAATTTCATTGATCATCTGTTTCACAATAAAACGCCTTATATTATGGGACTGTTTGTGGCGCTGTGGGTTTCTGTGCCTGCGGTGCTTTGGGTGTTGCTGAAGGGCAGCGCGATGTATCATCACGTGGCGGATGATTGGTACAAAATTGTTGCGGGCATGATGACGGTGACGCTTTTGTTCAGCTTTATTTTGCTGCCTGAAATGAATGCCTATGGCTTGCGTTTATATTTTGTGGCGACCATTCCGGTGCTGATTATTCAGTATTTGTTTTTTGTGAAGGGCGGCTTGCCCGCGGCTGCGGCGCATGTCCTTTCTGCGCTGGGGCTTAGCTTTTTATTCTACGGCGCCGTGATTAATTATCTTTATTGAACCACGTTCATAATATAGCCCAGCAGCAAGACCTGCGGCACTGTGATCAGCGGCAGTGATAGGGCGATGACCCAGCTTTTTGAGAATTCTCGTACAACCATTATTTCCGTGTAATCGGTGGCCACGCCCGCCATCAGGAAGGTGAAGCTGTTTCCGGGTGCGCCAGCGCCATTCATGATTTCCGCCGCGATAGGGGCGGAGCCTTCGGAGCAGACCTCAATCACCGTTGTCGCGGCGAGGGTTAGGATGAGCCCCATTACAGTTGGGCCGAACCAGTTGCTGAATACTTCTGGCGGGACAAAGGCGCGAATGGCGGCGGCGATTAACATCCCCAGCAGCAGCCAGCGAATCAGCATTTGCCCCTCGTGCCAGCCGCTGCTTGCGATTTCTTTGAAGAATTTACGGCTGGGTTTGAATGTTTTTAGGCGCGCCTTTGCATCGGCCTTCAGGGAAAACCCATCGGGCAGGGGCGCGGTGTTTGGGTTATCGGGCAGTATCTTTGCCTTCACCAATATTTGATAAATCACGCCAGTAATGATTGCAATCACGGCGGAGGCGGCGATAAAGACCAGTGTCCATTTAAGGCCAATCAGCGCAAACAGGATGATGGTGAGCGATAGGGAGTTCCAAGGGCTGGCGATTAAAAATGCCATGACCTGTGCAAGGCTAGCGCCGCGTTCATATAATTTCGCGCCAATCATGACGATGCCGTGGGAGCATAAATCGAGGAATAATCCGGCGATGGTGGCGCGGATAATGCCGCCAAATGTATCGCCGCGCCCAAGAACGGCTTGGAAATATTCGCGCGGGATTTTGCTCATGAATCCAACAAAGGTAAGCCCCAGTAAAACGCCCCACCACATTTTATGTGCCAGATCGATGATGGCATATACAAAATCGTGCAGGGGCTGAAAACCTGGCGCGAAAACATAAGATGCGAAGGCCAAAAATATGACCAGCAAGGAGCCGTGCATGATGAAATCAAAAGAAGATTTCTTATGATTTTTATGGTCGTGTTTGGCTTTTGATGGGCAGCAGCTGGAAGTCATATATAACTCATCAATCATTTTTCTGATGTCGTCAAGCCTTGCTGATAACTAATACAGCTACGGCTTATATATGTTGCAGAT
>CAKZMN010000044.1 GCA_937128575.1 uncultured Alphaproteobacteria bacterium
GATGAAACCAGCTTCGCGGTATCCGAAGATGCCCGCCTTGCAATCGATGAATTTGTATTCGATCCATCAACCAATTCCGGCTCACAGAATTTTTCAGTTCTAAAGGGCGTATTCGTATTCACATCCGGTCTAATCGGGCGCGAAGATCCAGATGACGTAGAAATCGACACACCAATCGGCTCTATCGGTATTCGCGGTACAATCATTGCCGGTGACATACCCGAAGGCGAAATCACCGTCGTAGAGGGCGCAATTGTATTGAAAGACTTCAGCGGTAACGAAATGACGCTCGCCAATCAATTCGAAACAGCAAAATTCAACCCCGCCAGCGGCACAATCGAAAATCTGGGTGAAATGTCCGCCAATGATGTGGGTTCAAAATTCGCAAGCGTGTCACAAGTATCGCCATCCCTATTCTCATCCATCAATGACGCCGCAGCAGAGGCGCAAGAAGCCGCTCAAGACGCGCAAACAAATGATCAACCAGCCACAGAAACACAAGGCAGCGATGACGGCACACAGGCGCAGCCAGAAGAGGCACAACCAGAAGTGGGCTTTAACGAAACAGAATTTGGCACAGATAATGCTGGTTTTGAAGATGGCACCTCTGGCGATAATGCTGCACCTTCCTCCGATGAAAGTCCTGCAACAAATTCTGGTGCAAATAACGGCACAAACGCATCCGGAGACAATACAGATAATACCGGAAGCACTGCACAAGACGCAGCGCAAGACCCACGCACAATAGAAAACACAGACGATCCAGCAGGCACAACAGGCGCAGCAAATTCCGCGCCCACACCAACTGACCTAACACTCAACGATTCAAACGCAGCAACATTTACAGGCACAAACAGAGGCTTCGTAACAAACGGCAACACGCTGACATATGATGTTTCAGCAAACTTCACTGACGTCGATGGCGATACTCTGACATACACCATCAACGGCGTAACAATTGATAGCATCGGCGGAGCCGTGCCCGGCTGGATAACCTTATCCGGAAACGTTTTATCAATCGCCATCCCAGATTCCGTACTGGCCGGCGAAGATTACAGCGTTCAAATTCAGGCCGATGATGGAAACGGCAATACATCAATCGCGACTATATACCTAGACGCCCAACTTGCCGACGTCATGGGCACAACAGGCGCAGACACACTCGCAACCGTAGCCGCAGAAGACTTCATACTCGCGCTTGATGGAAATGACACAATCAGCGTCGATCACATCAATGCCAAAATCTTGGCTGAAGGCGGCAATGATGTAATCACCATCAACTCAGATAACGCAGATGTTTTTGCCGGCGCGGGTGATGATACGATCATTATGTCGGCAGGCGCATATGACAGCGAAATCCGCGGCGACGCTGGTGACGACACAGTAGATTTAAACGCCATTGGCGGGCGCTCAACGATTACTCTAGATACAGATACAAACGGCTTCACCAGCAATGATGGTACAGGCAACAATCACTTTAGCGACGTTAAAAACATCACTGATTCCACAAATCAAAACACGCTTGATTTGTCCTTAATCACCAACACATCCCACATTGATCTAAATGTTGGCAGCGTTCTCGTAGGCGGCGTGAATGTTTTAAATATCGGCAACAGCTTCGACAGCTTCATCGGCGGCGTTCAAGATGACACTATAATAGTATCACCATCAGCCAATGATATAGATTTTGATGGCAACCTCGGTATAGACACCTTTAATATGAGCGGCGAAACAAACGTCATCAATTTAGATTTAAGCCTTACAACAGGCACCGTGAATGTTGGTGCGCAGATGCATGACCTACAAAGCGTCGAGAACTTCATCTCAGGCACAGGCGCTGACACCCTAACAGGCAGCGCAGATGACAACCTCATTGATGGCGGCTTCGGCGACGATGTAATTAACGGCAACGGCGGCATTGATACAATCCAAGGCGGTAGCGGCAACGATACAATAATCATGGATGTTGCTAACTTTGGTGGCGATGCGCTCGTGACAAGCACATTAAGCAGTGCAGCAACCTCAGGCACATTCCACGGTGGTAACAACGACCCCGTATCCGGTGGCGGCAATAACTTTGGAGACACCCTACAATTTATGGCATCCTTAACACCGGCTATAAATTTTGAAACCATCATGGCAAGCAACGCCGGCGTGTTTCAGGGGATCGAAACATTAGACTTCAGCAACACAGCAGGCGCAGTAACGCTAGATTACAACAGCGTTTTGCAAATGACCGACGGCAATAATCAATTAGTAATCGTAGATGATGGCGACACACTCATCACGTTCAACAAAGATGGCGGCGAAACCGTTACGCCATCTGGCACAACTAACATCGACGGCAATATCTTTGACAACTACACTATAAATGGAGTTGGCGGCCCCGTCACTGTACTTGTCGACCAAAATACGGCAGGGACCGTGGGTTTTGTTTAAGAAATTCTAAAACATAAAATTCAAAAAAGGCTGCCCTTCGGCGGCCTTTTTATTTAACCAACATCCCAATCGCCGCGCGCCAGCCATCATAAAGTGCCGCCCGTTCTCCCGCTTCCATTTGCGGCTCGTAGCGCCTATCAAGCTGCCAGACCTGCGACACATCATCCAAACTGTCAAACACCCCCGCTTGAAGCCCCGCTAAACACGCTGCCCCCCACGCCGTCGCTTCCGTAATTTTCGGCAGCTCCACAGGAACATCCAACATGTCCGCCAAAAATTGACACACAAAACCATTCGCCACTAAACCACCATCGGCGCGAATAACCTCTGGCGCCTTTCCACTATCGGCGTTCATCGCATCCATTAAATCTTTAGTTTGATACCCCTGCGCCTCCAGCGCCGCGCGCGCAATATGCGCCTTCGTGCTTTCACGGCTCAGACCCATAATCAACGCCTTCGCCTCCGGCTCCCAATATGGCGCGCCAAGACCAGTAAAGGCGGGTACAAAATACACATTATTGTTGTCAGGAACGCTGATCGCTAGATCTTCGCTCCCCCCCGCCTCAGAGAAAAATTCCATACCATCACGCAGCCACTGAATGGCCGCGCCCGCGACAAATATAGAGCCCTCAATGGCGTACGTCACCTCCCCATTCAATCGATAAGCCACCGTCGTCAAAAGCTGATTTTCGGAGCGTTTAAATTCAGATCCAACATTCATCAACGCGAAACAGCCTGTGCCATAGGTCGATTTAACCATGCCTTTTTCAAAGCATCCCTGCCCAATAAGCGCGGCCTGTTGATCACCCGCCATCCCGCCGACAGTATAGACATTCGGCAAAACACCCTCTTTGGTTTGTCCATAATTAGCCAAATTATCTTTAACCTGCGGCAATATATTTCGCGGAATATTAAACAGCGTCAATAACTCATCATCCCAGCATTGCTCAACCACATTATACAAAAGCGTACGGGACGCATTTGTCGCATCCGTGGCATGTACGTCTCCACCTGTTAAATGCCACAGCAAAAAACAATCAACGGTGCCAAACAACAAATCACCAGCCTCGGCGCTCACGCGTGCACCCTCCACATTATCCAAAACCCATGCGATTTTTGTGGCTGAAAAATACGGATCAAGACGCAAGCCCGTTTTACCCGCAACCATCTCTTCATGGCCCTGCGATTTCAAATCACGGCAATAATCCGCGGTGCGGCGATCTTGCCAAACAATCGCATTATAAATCGCCTCGCCCGTATTCTTGTTCCAAATAATTGTGGTTTCACGTTGGTTGGTAATGCCGATGCCCGCGACATTATCCGCATCCTTCAAAACATCACGGCACGCCCATAATGTATCATTCCAAATATCATCCGGGCTTTGTTCAACCCATCCCTTTTGCGGGTAATGCAGCATTAATTCCTTTTGCGCCAGTGACAGAATCTTGCCATCACGCGAAAACAAAATCGCGCGCGAACTCGTTGTACCCTGATCAATCGCTAATAATTGCTGCGTCATTGGCTGGCCTGCTGCACTATTTGGGGAAGCAACACATTCAGCGCCCGGGTCGTTTCTTCAGACACATGCAGCCCCAACTTTGAACGGCGCCACAAAATATCATCAAGCTTGCGCGCAAATTCATAACGCACCAAATACTGGATCTCCGCTTCATACACATCATCACCAATATGCTGCCCCAAATCGGACAAATCATGCGCGCCATTTAAAAAAACATCCATAGCCGTCCCATAGGCCCGCGCATACCGGCGAGAAAGCGCAGCAGGCAAAAACGCATAACGCTGCGATTGCTGCAGCAAAAATTGTTCAAAATCACCGCCATCTATATCACCACCAGGAAGCGCCGCTCCCGCGCTCCATCGACCTTCACGGCCAACCAGCTTATCTAAAACTTGCTCTGCCAAAACGCGATAAGTCGTAAGCTTTCCGCCAAAAACCGACAATAGCGGCGCATCATATTCCTTATGCTCATGCAAAACATAATCCCGCGTGGTAGAGGTCGCCGCATCCTCTCCATCATCAAACAGGGGGCGCACGCCGCTATAGCTCCACAAGATATTATCTTCAGTGATTTGCTCATCGAATGAACGATTAAATGCTGCGCATAAATATTCAATCTCGGCAGGCGATATTTTGGCCTCCGCCGGCGCGCCTTGGTAATCTTCTTCCGTGGTTCCAATCAGGGTGTAATCCCCTTCATAGGGAATAGCAAAAACAATGCGTTTATCCGGCTGTTGCAATATATAGGCGTGATCACCTTCAAACATTTTCTTCACAATAATATGAGAGCCCTTAACCAATCGAATTTGTGGCACATCCGGCGCATCAAGCGCTGATTCCTCAAGTACGCCGCTCACCCATGGCCCCGCAGCATTAACCACCATCTTGGCATTAATGCTGCGCTCTGCGCCTCTATCTGTATCACGCAAACGCAAGGTCCAATGACCATCTTGCGGCTCCATATTCACGCAGGCCGTACGGGTAAAAACATCTGCGCCCCGCCGCGCTGCATCCATGGCGTTCAATACGACAAGTCGGGAATCCTGCACCCAACAATCTGAATACTCGAACCCCTTGATATATTTATCCTGCAAATAATCACCATATTGGTGCGCAGCAAAATCAATCGCGCGCGATCCATCAATCGTTTTTCGTCCACCAATATGATCATAAAGAAAAAGCCCCAACCGCAGCATCCAGAACGGGCGCTGCGCCTTGTCATGCGGCAAAACAAACTTAAGCGGCCAAATAATATGCGGCGCCAGCCCGAGTAGTATCTCGCGTTCCTTCAAGGAATGCCGCACCAGTTGAAATTCAAAATATTCTAAATATCGCAGGCCGCCATGAATAAGCTTGGTGCTGGCCGAAGATGTGGCGCTGGCAAGATCTCGCGCCTCGATCAGTGCAACAGACAAACCGCGCCCAGCAGCGTCGCGCGCAATGCCCGCGCCGTTAATACCGCCCCCAACAACACATAAATCGTAATCTACTTTTTGCATCTAATATAAAGGGTACATTAAGGCCGCAGCACTGCCAAGACCAGAAAACGCTGACGCCTTAAAACCTTTAAGCCGCCATACGGAAAAGTAAAATCCGTATCTTCGCCTCAAGCGCGCTTGGTAAAAACGGCTTTCTTATATACCCCGCAACCCCCGAACTTTTCGCCTCCACAACAGATTCCATATCACTGCGCCCCGTCACCATCAAAAATGGAACATCCGGATCAAGAACCCGCAATTGTTTAAGCAGCTCAACCCCGCTCATTTCGGGCATGTTCCAGTCACAAATAATCAAATCAACGCCATCCTCGGACGTGCTAAAAAATGACAAAGCCGCCTTACCATCACTGGCTTCAAATATCTGCGTAACACCAAATCCAGTTAGGAAGGCGCGCATCATATCCCGCACATCCTCCTGATCATCAACGACTAATATCCTTAAATTTGAAAACTCCGTGTCTAACATCGCTACCCCGCTTTTGTTTTATGTTGAAAAGATTGCCAATGCGGCGCATTTACAGCCCCGCCATCATCAACGCCATCATGCCCCGATAATGTTTGATAAATAATTTTTGCTAAAGCTTCATATTCCAAAGGCTTCGCAATAAGGCGCGCGCCCTCTGGTAAACTTGCATTCACCTGACTTGCCCCGCCCGGATAACCGCTCATAAATATAACCCCGCAACTGGGGCGCAGCGCGCAAAACATCTCGGCCATGCGCGCACCATCCAGCTCCGGCATAACAACATCGGTCAGCAACAAATCAATCACACCATCAAACTCGTCTTGCTTACTCAGCGCTTCATTACCATTGCGTGCTTGAATAACCTGCATCCCCAAGCGCTCTAACATATCAGCCACAATCAATAACAAATCAGGCTCATCTTCAGCCACAAGCGCCGTATACCCCCCTAAGGAAATTCCTTCAACATCACCCACATCACCAGATATTTTCTTCGTCGGCGCCATATCCGTTAGCGGAAAATAAACCGACATTTTTGTGCCCTATCCCATAACCGAAGACACATCAATTTGCCCGCCAATTTCCTGCACCAACCCATAAACCATCGACAGCCCCAGCCCCGTTCCCTTGCCCTGATCTTTGGTCGTAAAAAATGGATCAAACATACGCTCAACAACATCATCAGGAATGCCAGATCCATTGTCAGACACCGACAAACAAACCCAACCAGATTCATCCTCCACTCCGTCTTTGCGCCGCGCAGAAAATTCCGGCGGCGCGCACGGTCCAACATGAACAGCGATCCTCCCCGCTGCGCCAACTGCGTCGCGGGCATTCACGGTCAAATTCATGATTATTTGCGTCACATTATCCGGCGTACATTTTACGTGGCATGGCTCGTCGCTTACCTCAATATCAAACTTAATTGAGGCATCAACAAGCGGGCGCAGCAAAACCTCCTCCTCCATTACAACCGCGCATAAATCAACGACATTTTCCTCTATAATTTTATGACGGCTAAAGGTCAGCATTTGTTTAGTCAAATCCGCGCCACGCTGTGATGTTATACGAATTTTTTCTGCGTGCTGCGCGACAATTGAATTCGCGCCCGCCTCGCGTTCAATCATCCGCGCATACCCATCGGTAATTGATAAAATATTATTGAAATCATGCGCAACCCCGGCCGCCAGCTGCCCCAACGCCTCAAGTTTTTGCGCCTTAAACCCCTCCGCTTCACGCGCGCGCAGTTCCGTAACATCCGTGAACACGCCAATAAAATGCATCGCACCATCATCACCATCAATTTTCGTCAGCTGCAAATTAAGGTGGCGCGCCGCGCCCGTAACATTGGTTTCAATATCAATATCAACGTTTTTTTCACCCCGCCATGTGTTGAAAATCAGATCG
The DNA here is from genome assembly GCA_937128575.1 of uncultured Alphaproteobacteria bacterium. Taxonomy (GTDB): domain Bacteria; phylum Pseudomonadota; class Alphaproteobacteria; order Micavibrionales; family Micavibrionaceae; genus JAGRKE01. Next base: position 7,328 of record CAKZMN010000044.1, read on the forward strand.
TATGAACTCGCATCAAAAACATCGCGCACCACTTCGCGGAAGCTTTTATTCTCTATATCCGCCTTGTCCAAACCAACAAATTCGCAAAACGCATTATTCGCCAAAGCCACGGGCACGCAAGGCTGACCAGCATTAATAATAACAATCCCATTAGTCGCCGCATCAATCGATTTAGATAAATCATAGCTATATTTATTCAGCCGGATGTAATCTTCTTCGCTCTGACGCAGCGCACTAACGTCATGCACAATTAAAACCATGCTCGATTGCACATTATGCGCCTCCACCAAGCACAGGCCACCAGCCCACTTAACGACCTCTCGAAAACCAGCATCAGGAAACATAGACGCCGTGCGCGCCAGAGCTTTATCTAAACTCTCATCGCACTCAACCGCATGATCAAAAAAATACTGCAAAAACTCGTCCTGAATTTGCACGGACCGCACACCTTTAAACAAATCAGGAAAAAAATCGCGCACTTTTTGGTTTGCAAAATCAATCACACCATCACGATTAAAAAAAATCACACCGTAAAAAGGCGTTTGCAGCGCACCATAAAGCATTTTATTTTCACCGCGCGCGCCCTTGTTGTATTTCATCAAAACATAAACACAAACAGTAAGAACCATCACCAAAACCAGTAAGATTTCTGTGGTAAAAAACCCCCAATTTATAGAAAGCCAACCAAACATAAGTACAACCATAGGGTGTAAATATATTTCCACACAACAAAAATGGGGGTAAAACCTAATCCGTACATACAATAGTGCACTCCAGAGTGGTAAAATGTGATTCATCAAAAACAGGGCAGCATAAAAACCGCCTTCTTCAATGATTAATCAGGCTCATTTATGCTGAATAATTTTTCACGCGCCAAACCAAAAACCGCTGTCGCTGCATCACTCGCGGCGATCTCTGCGGTTCTACTTTGGGATGTAAACTTGGCCGCAGCAAATAGCGACGCCCCATACTCATCAACCCTGTCCGGCCCCCTCGGGCTAAACACCATACCCAGCGCCCGCATGGATAAAACGGGCACCATGACGCTCGGCGTATCGACCCTAGATCCCTACATCCACAGCTATCTAGGTGTGCAAATTGCAAAACCTCTTTATATCAACGTGCGCCAAAGCGCGGAAATTTCAAACCTCAATGACGATGCTGACCGCCTCTATCCCGGCGTTGATTTAAAATTAAGACTGGTCAGAGAAAATCGCTCTCGCCCCGCCATCGCCATTGGCTGGCAATCGGCCATTGGGCACAAACGCATGGCGGGCGAATATCTATCGCTCTCCAAACGCTACCAAGATTTTGATTTCACCGGCGGCATTGGCTGGGGGCGCTACGCCAGCGCGGGTCATTTCAACAACCCGCTAAAAAGCCTATCCAGCCATTTCGGCAAATCAAGAGCGCTAGATGGGCAAATGCCAAACGAGCCCTCGGACTGGTTCACGGGCGAACATATCGGCCTGTTTGGCGGCGTTGAATATTTCAAACCCCAACCCGTCTTTCGCCAACATCAGATCGACCATCTGCCCCAAATCGCGCGCATCGATATAGGCAAAGATGTTGCGCTCCCGCATGGCCGGGTGTTCGAAATAGGTCGGGAAATTGCGCTCATACTCATCCGGTTCGATCACATTGTTGATGCGGATGCCGTAGATGTCGATGCCGGAGCGGCGCTGAAACGAACGCGCCGTCACCTCATTGGCGACCTTGGACATGGCATAGCTGTCCTCGGGCACGACCGGGTGATCCTCATCCACCGGAAGATATTCGGGGACCCGCGTCCCATCGGCAAAACAGACGCCGTATGTGGTCTCGGAGGAGGCAAAAATCACCTTTTTGATGCCAAGCTTCACCGCCGCCTCAAGCACATTATAAGTGCTCATCACATTGACGCGGTAGGTTTCATTGTCAGGCTTCAAAAGGATGCGCGGTACGGCGGCAAAATGCACCACCGCGTCAAATTTTGGTACCCCTGTTCCGGGCTCCAATTCATCGAAATTTGCGTAGGATGTCAGAGCGTTAAACACCTGACCGCTGTCGGTCACATCGACCGTCAGATTGTCCACCCCCGGCGCATCCAAGGGCACAAGATCGGCGTTCAAAACCCGATGTCCGCGCGCCACCAGATAGGGCACAACATGCCGCCCGGCCTTGCCTGAGCCACCTGTAAACAAAATCCGCATCACTGCTCCTCCCTTTTGACGTCGATGTGACGTCTATTTGCGCCGCGCCGGGCGCAGCCGGGTCACGTCATAGCCGTTCCACGCCAAAATCTCATGCACCGCGCGCTGCCGATCCGGCGGCAGGTTCATTTCGCGCGACAACACATGTGCCGCCCCCGAAGGTGTCCCCATGACCGCGACGTGATATTCGGCATCAACCCAAAACACCCAAATCTCTTCGCCCTCAAAGGCAAACCGCCCCGGCCCGATCCGCTTGGCCAGCCCCTGACGCGGCGCACCATCGGCACAGGGGCCTTCGGTCACCATCAGATCGCCGGATGTTTGCCGGGTAAACGTCACCGCACCGATAACGCAGGATTTGCCGTCGGGCACAAACGCCTCAACCTCATACCAGCGACCGGAAAATTTCAGCGTGTCCAACGCGGCCAAAGAGGCCATGGCCACCTCGGGATTGCGTGTGCCGGTGGGTTTGGAGGCCGAACCGGGAGTCACACATCCTGCAAGCAGGGTCAGCGCAACCGCACCAAATAAGAGGTTTTGCACATTAAAATTGCATAAATCGCGCAATTCGCGTTTTTGGATCACTCCACGCATAATGTCACCCGCCGCCCTGAAGCATCCAACAACTCGTTACAGCCAAACAGCGGCTCTATCGGGCTACAGCTTTGCGAACGTGCCAGACAATTCCCACTGCTGCACTCCGAGGATTTGGAACAGGATTTCCCTGCATCTTTCGGCGTCACGAAACAAGCCAAAGCCCCGGACGCCCCGCCCGGCTTAAACGACCCACCCCGCGCCTCACAGGCCACCCTTTGCGATGTGGCACCCGGATCATAGCCCGCAAGCCCATAGCCCCCGCCCGCCTCCGGCGTGTCCGCTTGACAGGCTGCAAGGGCAAATGTGGCAAGCGCAATCCAAAGGGCAGCCCGCATGATATGATCTCCTGATATGCCTCACTTAGTAAGGCATGGGATGGGCTTTATACGCCGCTGCGATGTCTTTGAGCAGCTCTTTTGACAGCGTCACATCCCGTGCGTCCAAAGATTTTTCCAACTGTTCCACAGAGGTCGCGCCGATGATCGGCATCGTGTCAAATGGACGGGTCAGTGTCCAGGCCACAGCCATCGTCGCCGGGTCGATCCCGTGTTTTTTCGCGATCTCGACATAGGCGTCAACCGCAGGCCAGGCGCGCGGGCTGACCCGACCGCCCAGATCGCCATTCAAATCAAGACGCGAGCCCTTCGGCACCACTAAGCCGCCCTTGTACTTATCGGTCAAAAGCCCGGCGGCCAGCGGCGAATAGGCCAAAAGCGTGACCTCTTCATGCACCGCCAATTCGCCCAGATCGAGGTCATAATGGCGGCACATCAGCGAATATTCGTTCTGGATCGACTGCATCCGCGGCGCGCCCATCTCCTCGGCCAAACGCAACCACTGCGCCATGCCCCATGCACTCTCGTTCGAGGTGCCAAATTCGCGCACTTTGCCAGCCTTCTGCAGCTCCGCCATCTTTGCAAGAACCGCCCGCATATTGTCCAGAACCTGATCTTTCGGCGGCTGCGAGGACGGATCAAATGTCCAGTTCTGGCGGAAATGATAGGAGCCGCGATTGGGCCAATGGAATTGGTAGAGATCGACGTAATCGGTTTTGAGCCGCTTGAGCGAGGCATCAAGGCGCGCTTCAAGGTTTTCGGCGGTGATGCCCTCTTTATTGACACTGCCAGTGCCGGCAATTTTAGTCGCGATGATCCAATCCTCACGCCCACCGCGCGCCGCAAGATACTCGCCGATGATCACTTCGGTGTCGCCTGCCGTCTCAACGCGCACCGGGTTGACCGGGTACATTTCTGCCGTGTCGATGAAATTGACACCAACCTCTTTGGCGCGATCAATCTGGGCATGGCCCTCGTCCATCGTATTCTGTGTGCCCCAAGTCATTGTCCCGAGACAAATCTCAGACACCATCAGATCGCTTTTACCAATTTTGCGCAGTTTCATCGCATCACGTCCCTTATCTCTGTCTGGCCTGTGCTCACGCAGGCCGCCAATCCTGTTTGCGCTCAACCTAACGTGCTCGCGTCTGAGGGCAATCAATCATCGCACTCTTTGCATGAGAGATTTCGCCAAGGCGCTTTGCATCTCTTTTATCACGTCGGTTTTGCGACATATCCGTATGTAATGGCGCGAAAACCCGCGAACAGGCGCTGCCCTCTGGCCCTTTCGCCGCAGCCGCGCTAGAGAGGCTAAAGACTTTGCAACGGACAGACCGGACGACGCACATGGCACGCACGCTCATCACCTCAGCCTTGCCCTATATCAATGGGATCAAGCACCTCGGCAACCTTGTTGGCTCGCAATTGCCCGCCGACCTTTACGCCCGCTATCGGCGCGCGCGGGGAGACGAGGTTTTGTTCCTCTGCGCCACCGACGAACATGGCACCCCGGCCGAGATTGCCGCCCAAAAAGCGGGCAAACCCGTGGCCGAGTATTGCGCCGAATTGCATGATATTCAGGCTGAGATCGCCGCGGGGTTCCGCCTGTCCTTTGACCATTTTGGCCGTTCGTCGAGCGAGCAAAACAAAATCCTGACCCAACATCTGGCCACCAAACTGGCCGAAAGCGGGTTGATCGAGGTGATCGAAGAAACCCAGGTCTATTCCGTCACCGATGGGCGGTTTTTGCCGGATCGCTACATTGAAGGCACCTG
>CAKZMN010000045.1 GCA_937128575.1 uncultured Alphaproteobacteria bacterium
AGGAAAGCCTGCAAGCCAGCCTTCGTCAACGCGTTGAGCGCGCCATGAGCGTGACAATCGGACGTGAAGTAAACGCGCTTGAGCGCGGCATGACCTTCCTCGCCAGTGTTGGTTCAACCGCGCCATTCATTGGTCTTTTCGGTACCGTGTGGGGCATCATGAACAGCTTCGCGGCGATTGCCACATCAAACAACACCAGCCTCGCCGTCGTTGCGCCGGGCATCGCAGAGGCCTTGTTCGCAACCGCGCTTGGCCTTGTCGCCGCCATTCCGGCCGCCGTTGGGTATAACGTATTCTCAACCGGCCTTAATCGCTACACTGATCGCTTAGAAGCCTTCACGGATGAGTTCGTCGCGATATTATCGCGCCATCTCGACACCCAAGATTCCAGCAGTTCACCAGCAGGAAGAGCGAAGTAACCATGGGCGCTAGCTTAACAACAAAAACCGGATCTAGAGGCCGCCGCACAGGCGGTAAATATCGCCCAATGGCGGAAATCAACGTCACGCCATTTGTTGATGTTATGTTGGTGCTGCTGATTGTGTTTATGGTCGCGGCCCCACTGCTAACCGCAGGGGTGGCGGTCGATCTGCCACAATCTGACGCAAAATCAATAAGCGACGAAGACAACAAACCCATCGAAATCACGGTCACAAAAGATGACAAAGTCTTCATCGGCGAGACTGAAGTCAAAGACGGTAATCTAATTAATCTCTTGCGCGCCATGACGGAAGGCAACGCAGAGCGCCGCATCTATATTCGCGGTGATAAGGCTTTAGAGTATGGCAGCGTCATGAAAATTATCGGCGCGGTTAATGGCGCAGGCTTTCGAAAAGTCGCCTTAATCTCGGAATCGAAATAGGGCACGCGCCATGAATGCTGCGTCAAAAAACGACAAAACACCAAAAGTCGCAAGTCCGATGAAGGGCGCGCTCATCACATCATCTGTGTTTCATGTTGTGGTATTTGTTTTGGCGGCTGTCGGCATTCCCTTTATTGCTTCTGATCCTTTAGTTATATCCCCGCCGATCAATATCGAGATCGTGGATATTGCCGACATATCGCAAACCAATCGCCCTGAACCACCACAGAAAAAAGCAGAAGAGCCAAAACCACCGCCGCCCAAACAAGAGGCGCCAAAGGAAATGAGCGCGGAAACTCCGCCTGACTTGCTCTCCCCCAAACCGCCAGAGATTGAGGAAGTAAAAGAGCCCGCCCCACCAGAGCCGGAGCCCGAACCAGAACCTGTGAAAAAGGAAGAAGAAAAGCCGAAACCAAAGCCGCCGCCTAAACCCAAAAAGCCCGACCCAAAACCGGTGGAGCCAAAGCAGGAAGATAAATTCAGCAGTCTTCTTAAAAACCTGACGCCAGACCTAGACACCTCGGCAGAAGAAAATGATTCACCCGACCCATCACAGGAAAGCGGCGCGCCACTATCCCAAATTGCAAACCTGTCTGATCGCCTAACCATCAGCGAGCTTGACTCGTTCAAGCAACAAATCTCGCCCTGCTGGAATGTACCTGCAGGCGTTAAATATGCGGAAAACCTGCGCGTTGAAATTCGAGTATCCATGAACAGAGACGCAACCGTAAGGGAGGTTTCAATTCTTGACCAAGGGCGATATAATCGCGACAGTCATTTCAGGGCTGCAGCCGAATCCGCGCGTAGAGCGCTCATCAACCCGCGCTGTCAGCCATTGAGATTGCCGGCGGATAAATACGATCAATGGAAAACAATTGTGATCGGATTTGATCCCCGAGATATGCTATAAAACGAACGACACAACTTTAATTATTAAAGAGATAACGACCATGAAACACACAATCGCCTTTGCTTTCCTATTCTTGCTATTTGCATCGATCATGCCATCAGGCGCGCAGGCAGAATTAAAAGTCGACATCACAAAAGGCGTGGTTGAACCACTACCCATCGCGGTTAGCCCGTTTTTCTCCGCCGATGGATCGGGCAATAAATTAGCCGCCGACATGACCGGCGTTATCTCCGCTAATCTAGAGGGCTCTGGCTTGTTCAAACCCCTAAACCCCCGTGCATTCGTGCAAACACCGGCGTCAGTCGCCCAAGATGGCGTGCGCTTTGCTGAATGGCGCGCCACAGGCGGACAAGCCTTGGTAACGGGCACAGTTGAGAAATCACAAGACGGCCGCACCCGCGTTGAATTTCGCCTTTGGGATGTACTGTCAGAAAAGCAGCTGATCGGCATGGCCTATACGACCACGCCCACAAATTGGCGCCGCATTGCCCACATTATCTCTGATGAAATTTATAAACGCCTGAGCGGTGAAGAAGGATATTTCGACTCCCGCATCGTATATATTTCTGAAACCGGATCGCCGCAAAAGCGTATCAAGCGTTTGGCCATTATGGATCAAGATGGCAAAAACCATAAATATTTGACCGATGGTCGTGAGCTTGTTTTAACCCCGCGTTTTTCACCAACCGAGCAAAAAATTACATATATGTCCTATGGCAACAAAGGCCCGCGCGTTTACCTTTATGATATCAGCACCGGCCGTCACGAACGCCTCGGCAACTTTCCCGGCATGACATTCGCGCCACGTTTCTCGCCAGATGGTAAAAAAGTAATCATGAGCCAAGCCGTCAATGGCAACAGCGATATTTACGAGCTTAACTTAGGCAGCAAAAAGAAAAGACGCATCACCAGCAACGCCGCCATCGACACCGCGCCATCATACGCACCAGACAGCAAACGCATTGTATTTGAATCTGATCGCGGCGGCTCTCAGCAGCTATATGTCATGGATGCTGGCGGTAATAACGCGCAGCGCATTACTTTCGGCAAGGGGCGCTACGCCAACCCGGTATGGTCACCGCGCGGCGATTTGATCGCTTTCACCCGCATGCATAAGGGTAAGTTCTATATCGGCGTTATTCGTCCAGATGGATCGGGAGAGCGCCTAATCACAACCGCCTATCACGTAGAGGGGCCAACATGGTCACCCAACGGTCGCGTGCTGTCATACTTTAAAGAACGCTCCGTCGGCAGAGGCGGAACGCAGCGCCAGACCAAAATCTACACCATCGATATCACGGGATATAACGAGCGCTGGCTACAAACCCCGCGCGATGGATCTGATCCCGCATGGTCACCGATTAACAAGTAAGTGTTGAGGGCGCGCTCTTTCTAAGAGGCGGCGATATCTTTAAACAAATCAATAACGCGGGCGTAAACTTCGCGTTTAAACGGCACGATTAAATCAATCGTTCGCTCCAGCTCCACCCATTGCCAGCTAGAAAATTCGGCGGGATCATGAGCGTTTAAATCAATGTCGGAATCGCTACCTAAAAACCGCATGGCAATCCATGCTTGCTCTTGTCCGCGATATCGGCCATTCCATAAATTGCGCCCCTCTGGCCCTAGGGCTGCGGGCAACTCATATTTGATGGTCTCGCTTGCCACGCGGATAGTCTCTGCCTTGTCCGTGCCCACTTCTTCCTTCAGTTCGCGAAAGGCGGCGACTTCAATGCTTTCGCCCTCATCAATGCCGCCTTGTGGCATTTGCCATGCGCCGGGCGTGTCGATGCGCTCACCGACCAAAACAAGACCATCTTTATTAAACAGGGAAATCCCCGCGCAAGGGCGGTAAGGCAGGGCGCTTAAATCATCACTCATGAGCGCCGTCATCAGCATGAACAGGCACAGCAATAGCAGGAACCTCTGGCACCGGCATATCAACAATCGAGGAAACACCAGTAACCGCCGATAACGGCGCCAGCGCAAAGCCTTTACTTTGAAGCGTATTAATCCATATGCTTAAATTTTTGATGGAGCCTGGATGCGGCTCAACAAGGGCAACCACATAACCGCGCGCGCGCGCCTTGCTCTCCAGTGACTTCAAAGACATGCCCTTCAGTTGGGCATTGTTTTTGATATAGGGCATGCCTTCGCCCATGGCAAAATTTTGTCCGGCGCTTGGCGCGCTTGGGTTAAGTTCAAGAAAGCCCAACCCCTTTTTATGCACATCATTTAACGTGCTTTCAAACATAGAGCGATTGCGAACAAACCCCGCATCGCTCGACATGGCAACGCCTGCATAACCACTAAAGCGCGTTAATATCCATTTTAGACTATCGACATTATGCTTGATACCCGCATGACTGAGCAGGGCGCGCGGGCCCGGATCAACCATAGGGAAATCGGCGCTATTGGTCGGTGCATGCACCCATAATTCATGGCCGTCTGCTCTGGCCTTTTTCTGCCACTGGGGTAAATCTTTGCCATATGGGCTAACGATAAAGCTGACCTCCGGCGGGAGGGCCTTTGTAATAACATCTGACCCTTCGGCCGAAAGACCATAATCAACAACTGCAATCGCGATCAAGGGCTTGCCTGGCAGAGAGAAGGGGCGCTTATACGCCTTAAACGGCGTCGTGCCATTATCTGCAATCTTCGGCATTGGGCCCAGCGGCGTGCTAATAAACAACCCATCAATCGGCGCGTCATAAAGCGCGTTTGGATTGCGCTCTGGCTGTCCTCCATCGCTATCCATGTTTTCGGCGTGTCCAGCATCATTATGCACGGGTGCAGCTATATCTTGGGAGGGATGTCGAATAGGATATTTGGGTTCTAAAACGCCTGTGCGCTCTATAATGCTGGCCTGTGAAACCATTTGGCTTTCAAGCTTTTCAACCGTGTTAGAGGAGCGCAAAAGCACATAGCCAAACAGCAACACATAAATAATAATGACAGCGCCCAGCCCGGCCAAAAAAGCCTTGGGATAGAAATATGTTTTTAAAAGCGCTGTCATGCGTTCACCTGTTACTGCGCGGCTTTGTTTGCGCTTTGGTTATACAGTGAAAGACCACTAATCAGATCAAGCGCGCGCGCAAGCTGATAATCCTGAGGCTTCTCATCTTCGGCTTCCGCGTCTTCGTTATCATTGGCAGCTTCACCATCTTTTGCTTTTTCAGATTTCTTATCGTCCTTGCCTTCATTAATCAAAGCGCCGCGTAAGTCAGATTCTTTCACACGACTAACTGAGAAGGACTCAACCTTTGCGGGCTCAACGAAAATGTCTGGCTCAATACCTTTCGCCTGAATAGAGCGCCCAGACGGCGTGTAATAACGAGCGGTAGTTAAGCGCATCGCGCCATAACCGGGCAGGGGAATAACAGTTTGAACAGAGCCTTTACCAAAGGAATCTGTGCCAAGCAAAATCGCGCGCTTGTGATCCTGAAGCGCACCAGCAACAATTTCAGATGCAGAGGCAGAGCCACCATTAATCAAAACAACAATCGGCAATCCCTTGGCCAAATCACCCGGCGTTGCATTATCGCGCTTTGTGTCTTGATCGTTGCGACCGCGGGTGGAAACAATTTCGCCCTTATCCAAGAACGCATCAGAGACCGAGATCGCCTGATCCAGCAAGCCACCGGGGTTGTTACGCATATCCAGCACATAACCATTCAGCTTGTTGCCGAGCTCGACATTGATTTCCTGCACGGCCTTTTTCAAACCGGGCGTTGTATTCTGGTTAAATGTCGTAATGCGGATATATCCAACATTGCCTTCAACGCGGTGACGAACAGAGCGAATTTTGATGATGTCGCGCGTGATGGTCACTTCAATTGGTGCCTCGTCAGATTCGCGGCGAATAATTAGATCAATATCTGTGGCCACTTTTCCGCGCATCTTATCGACCGCTTCACTGAGGGCCAGGCCCAAAACAGACTCGCCATCAATATGCGTGATGTAATCACCAGCCTGAATGCCGGCGCGGAAGGCGGGCGTGTCATCAATTGGTGA
>CAKZMN010000046.1 GCA_937128575.1 uncultured Alphaproteobacteria bacterium
GAATTTTTGGCCGCTATTTTCTAATAATTCTGCCGTGGGCTGGTAATTTGTTTCTTTGGTGGTTTCAAATTCAACGATATTAATATCTAGCGCCTTTAGCATGTTTTTATATGCGGGGTAGGTGGGCAGCGTTAAGGCGATTGTGTCGCCGGCTTCAAACGCGCTCATCAGACCCATAACAAACCCACCAGAGGAGGATGTGGTGACGGCCACGCGCTCTACGTCTATTTTTTGGCCATATTTTTCATCGTAATATTTTGCGATGCGCTGCCTTAGGGGGAGCGTACCAATGGCCGCTGTATAGCCCTGAATGGGGTCATCTAGCATATATTGGCGCGCGCTCTCTAAAACGGGCTGCGGAGCGCCAAAACAGGGTTGTCCGGGGGATAGGCTGATAATGTTTTCGCCTGCGGCTCTGCGCTCCGCTACTTCGCTTAAAATAGCGAGGGCGCGAAAGCTTTCGACGTTAGATCTGTTTGATAGTTTTATAGTCATTTTCAGCCATGCTTTTCAAAGTCTTAGGGTAAAAACAAAGCCATAATTTAGCAGGTTTTGCAAGGCATAAGAGTGTTTAGGCCGCTGTGAGCGCTATATATCGTCAATATGAGCCATTCATCATTAAATTCTTCGAAAATTAATTTCGAATTTTATTTACTTTCTATTCATATTTTATGTGTTATGTTAAATAATAAGATGTTAAGACCAGCGGTTAGGGACATTAATCGATCAGAGCAGGGGAAGGCTCGATAGGGATATAACATTCTGATTATACTTGGTAATATTGAATGCATTAAGTATTAATGCGAACGCAGTTTATAGAATTTTAGTTTAAGCACATTTTTACATTTTATCTTTTATGTCATGCGCACTGGCCTGTATGATTTTTTCGAATAATTTGTTGCCCCGCAAATAACGATGAATTCGGATCAGAAATCATACAGGCACTTTTTTACAAGAACCCCAAGATAATGCTCGCTTTCATAGCGGCTTTTTTTTTGCTAAAACAAAGAACAAATTAATTTCAGACATAGGTCTTAATCATGACAAAGCGTATAATTTCTCTTCTCGTCCTCTCCTGCTTCGTTTGGAGCGCACCCTCTGTGGCCGATGAAAAAGATAAGGTCAGTGTGAAAGAGGATAAAGCGGCGATTGAAGCGCTGAATGATGATATTGACGAACAAATGAAGATTGCCCGCAAGGAGCGGAAAGAATCCGCAGAAAAAACCTTTGGTAAGGTCACTGGGATGATGATGTCTTTAGAGGAGCATGAGCAAAAGCACTTCTTTTTGGCGTACACGAATTACAACTTGATCGAGACGGTGAAGGTTGTTCAGGGCGATGTTAAGAAGGCGATTAATAAGTGCGGTGAAAATAACCCGGACATGAAGGGCAGCCTTGATGCGCGCTTTAAGGCGTGGAATAAGGCAGTTAACCCCTTGATTAAAGAGGCAGAAGGCAATTATAAAAACATGCTGGTTGCGCAGGACTATGCCTCTAAAAAAGAACTGAAAGACATTTTCAATTCCGTGGATGAAACGCGCGAGAAAACTTATGACCAAATTGAGAAAATTCCAGTTACCACCCCAGAGGCGTGTCAGTACCTGATTAACAAGATGGATGAGACGGAAGAAAGTATGCTCAGCATATTGCGCTCCACGCTTGTTAGCGCTCCTAAAATCTTGGAAGAAAACCAAGAAGCCGCCGATAAAAAAGCGGCTAAATAACCTCGCTTATACCTATATCTCTGTAACTTCTGTTTTGCGGCCGCGTAATGCGCCACGGAAACCCTTGTGTTCGTTTGTTTCTCAGGCGCGTGCAAATTTGTAACAATATTCCAAACATGAGATAATGTTTTCAACTTAGCCGTAAAGAGAAAATTAACGTTTTAAAAATATAATATAATCAAACAGTTAAGTTGGTAGTGGAATATAGAGAGAAAGACCGAAAAAAGGTCAATATTATGAGGGTGTTACAAGTTAATGGCAATTAGCCCACAGCAAAGACAAGAAGCTTACAAAATGCTCAATTTATTGGGTGTTAAGGATAGCGGCGTCTTTGAAGTTGATGTAAAAGCGGGCTTATCTAAACTTTCTACGATCCTAGATGCGCAATCATCAGATAATAAATTCAAGTTTTCAAGCGATAGCGAGTATTCAGCTAGTACAGGTCAGAGCCTTTTAAATAGCGTTCCAGAACTTAAGGAGACCTTAAATGAGGCCCTTGAGAATAAAAGCGGGATTTTAGGGAATGTTGTATCTTATGCAACATCTGGTCAATCAATTACTAAAAACTTAGAAGCGGCCTTCAAAGACATGTCTTTCCCTGCCGGTGTTGATACAACCGAGGCGCGGGCTAAGCATTTTCTGAAATTGTTGGACACCGTACCTGCGGTTATTTCGACGTTCGATGAAGCAGCCAAAGCGGGTTGGGACGGTCCAGCCGAGAAAGCGCCAGAGACCAAACCTAAAAGCCCTGCGGAGTCCGCTCAGGTTAAGCCTCAAAAAATTCAACTTGAGGAGCCTAAGCCACAGAAAATTGATCTTTCTTCTAAACAACCCGCTCAAAAAAAGAGCGTGGAAGTTCTTGAAGGTAGTGTCGAAGCGGCATCAATTGCTGTTGAAATAGCCCTGCAGGATATGGTTGCCCCGTTAATGAAGGCAAATGGTGTTGAGTTAAAGTTTGATGGTGCCCCGGATGGTACGTTTGGCGTAGATTCGCAAAAAGCGTTGCAAAGTTTTTTAATTGGCGTTGATGCGCAAATTGGTGATTTGGGCGAAACGCCTTGGCTGTATGATGAAACAGTTTCTGGCAAGCTTTCTACGCATCTTAAGAGTTACATTAAGAGTGATCCTTTGATGTTGGCTGAAGAGGTTAATAAGCTAGCTGGGAAGTCCATTGTTGGTGTTAAAGATGGTGCCTTAGTTTGGGCGCTTGATGATCCTGCTAATAATCCTCCCAAATTTACAAAGGGGGAGGCGCTGAATGAAGAGGCGTTGAAGGATGTTCACGGCGGCGTTGATAAAAAAGTAGATGAGCTTCTTATTCATCTAAATACGCTTAAAGAAAAAGACAAGCTGTCTACAGAGCAGTTGGTGAGCATGGGTGATTTGATGCCGCCGCAGATGAAGTTTTTTGGCTTTATCATTGGGATGATCGCGCCGTATTTGCCGCAAGGTTGGATGGAAGGCATTAGTGCTTTTGTAGAGAATATGTTTGGTTTTGATCTTATGAGCGTTGTGCCGCAAGATGAAGAGACCCAAAAATATGCCATTGGTGACACGTTTGGTGTAACGGATGATATTAAGCAAAATGTAGATAAGCTCGCCGAGCTTTATAAGGATGCACTTAAAAGCGCAGATGGCAATCCGGAGACCCTTCGTAAGTTGGTGAAGGATGGTGTGAAGGCCATGTATGGCAAGGACAAAGCACCGGCACAAGAACAGAAATTACTTGATGCTGTCGATAAGGCTGTTGATGCTGCGCAAAATGCAGTGGCTGAAGATGGCAACCCAAGCCCAGAGCTTTCCGCTCTTAAATTTTCAAGCGTTTATTATAATAATACTATGGATGTTGCGGCTGAGATTAAGCTTGGCAAAGACAAAGCGGAAGCGCGTGAAGAGTCTATGGCTTCTATAAAAGAACCGGTGATTGCAGGTAATGGTGACGTCATTTTTTATTCTGATCTTGAAAAATTTGATCAGCATATGGGTGCGCTTGATAATGCAGTTACGTATGCTGGTGATAATCGTATGCAGGTCATGAAAGACCAAACGGCGCGCTTTAATGA
>CAKZMN010000047.1 GCA_937128575.1 uncultured Alphaproteobacteria bacterium
TATACAAAGTCTGGATGTTTCTTTTGCCCCTTGCGCGCGGCGGTGGTGATTAGGCGGTTTATGGGTTGCAGCATGAAGCTATATTTATCGTCTGATTTTTCTGGATTATCACTGGTGTAGCCAATGACTAAATGTGGCTCTGCCGAAATTACAATTTTCTCGCCGGCGTTGTTGGTTGTGATGGCCATGGCGAAGGGCTCCGCCCCGTAATGGGCGGTTTGCTGCTCTATGTGCTGTTCAAAGCTCTGGTCATTTAATGGGTTGGCCAGTGCTGGTTTTTCTAGTGGGGGGCGATAGCCCTTGAAGATTTCAAGGATTTGTTCGATGCGCTGCTCTTTGCGCCAGATTTCATAGACCTCAATCCCGGAGCGCTCACACATGCGCAGGGACATGTTTTCGAAGGTATCGCCGCGGCGCTTGGCCCAGTCTTTGTTGAAGCCCTTGTGATCGATATAGATATCCTTAATGCCGGCCTCGGCGATGTTTTTCACGCAGTTGGGGCAGGGCAAATCGGTGATGAATATCTTGCCGCCCTTGGTTTTTGGCGCGGCAATAATGCAGGCGGTTTCGGCGTGGACGGTGCCGCTGGAGTTGCCGATTTTTGTGTCTGTGCCGATATGCTGTTGTATGAGGGGCGGCCAGAAATTTGTGCGGGCAATCGCGAAGGGGCGGCCATCATGGTCGATGCCCGCAAGGGTCGCCGCGACCTTGTTTGTGGGGTGGGGGCTGCTGGCGACTATATCGACGGCCATTTGCATTAATTCATATGGGGAATGAGACATATATTGGGCTTGTATTTTAAGGTGTATCTTGTAGTTTAAGGGCCAGTTTAAAGCAATAAATCGAAACAAGACAGAGAAGAAATTATGTCCGAAAAATATGATGTTATCGTAATTGGTTCTGGCCCCGGTGGTTATGTGTGCGCCATTCGCTGTGCGCAGCTAGGTATGAAGACCGCAATCGTTGAAAAGCGTGGGACGCTGGGCGGTACGTGTTTGAATATTGGTTGTATCCCGTCCAAGGCGCTGCTTGCGTCTTCGGAAAAATTTGACGAGGCGGCCAATCATTTTGAACATATTGGTATTGAAGCCAAGCCGAAATTGAACCTGAAAAAGATGATGGCGTTCAAGGATGAGGTTGTAGAGGCCAACACAAAGGGCGTTGAGTTTCTGATGAAGAAGAACAAAATTGACCACCTTAAGGGACATGGTGAGATTGTTGAAGCTGGCAAGGTTAAGGTTGGCAAGGACACATACGAAGCCGATAGCATTATTATCGCCACGGGGTCTGATGTGATTTCACTGCCCGGTATTGAAATTGATGAGAAGAAGATCGTGAGCTCCACGGGCGCGCTTGAGCTGTCTAAGGTTCCTGACACTATGGTTGTGATTGGTGGCGGCGTGATTGGTCTTGAGCTTGGTTGCGTTTGGAGCCGTTTGGGTTCGAAGGTCACGGTTGTTGAATATCTAGATCAAATTCTGCCCGGCATGGACGAAGAAGTGCGCAAAGAATCGCACAAGGTTTTCAAAAAGCAGGGCATTGATTTCAAGCTTTCTAGCAAAGTTACGAGCGCCAAATCCGGCAAGGGCGGCGTTGATTTGACGATTGAGCCAGCCGCAGGCGGTGACGCCGAAGAGATGAGCGCGGACATTGTTTTGATGGCTGTTGGTCGCAAGCCCTACACCGATAAGCTGGGTCTAGATAAAGTTGGTGTTGAAACCGATGATCGCGGACGCATTAAAACGGATGAGTTTTTCGAAACAAATGTTGAAGGTATTTTCGCCATTGGTGATGTTATTGCGGGGCCGATGCTGGCGCATAAAGCCGAAGATGAGGGCGTTATTTTGGCCGAAATCCTGCATGGGGAGAGCGGTCATATTGATTATAACCTGATCCCGGGCGTGGTTTACACGTGGCCAGAAGTTGCGAATGTCGGCAAGACCGAAGCGCAGCTGAAGGAAGATGGCGTTAAATTTAACACAGGTAAATTCCCGTTCATGGCCAATGGTCGCGCGCGCGCGATGGGTTCAACGGATGGCTTTGTGAAAATTATTGCTGACGCGGCAACGGATAAAGTGCTGGGCGCGCATATTATTGGCCCGGGCGCTGGCGATCTTATTCAGGAAGTCGTGTCTGTGATGGAATTTGAAGGTACGGCGGAAGATATCGCGCGCACCTGTCACGCGCATCCGACATTGACCGAGGTTGTTAAAGAAGCGGCCTTGGCTGCTACAGATGATAGAGCTTTACATATTTAAAAACGTATTTAATAATATAGAAAAAGCCTCAGTTTTTACTGGGGCTTTTTTAGTTTCAATAGTTGGAGGGTGAGTGAGTTTTAATTTAGGTTTAATATTTTTTTTCTATCTTAAGGACGGATACTAACTAATAACCAACCAATTATGAAACTCTCACTAGTATTATTGTGCACAATTTTGAGTATGATTAGTTACTCTCAAACTATTGAA
>CAKZMN010000048.1 GCA_937128575.1 uncultured Alphaproteobacteria bacterium
GCGCCGCTGTCCATCGTCGACAAACGCCGCGAAAAGGCCGGTGAAGTGGCCGAAATGACCGTCATCGGCAATGTCGCCGGCAAAAAATGTATCATCGTCGACGACCTTGTAGACACCGCAGGGACACTGTGTAAAGCGGCGGAACTGTTGATGGAACATGGTGCCGCTGAGGTGCATGCCTATATTTCCCACGGCGTTCTCTCCGGCCCAGCCGTTGAGCGCGTGACCAATTCCAAACTCTCTTCACTGGTCATCACCGACTCGATTGAGGCCTCGGATACGGCGAAAGCCTGTAAAAACATCCGCATCGTGCCGACCGCGCCGCTGTTTGCACAGGCGATCATCAACACGTGGAACGGCACCTCTGTGTCCAGCTTGTTTGAAGACAAGACGCTGGTGCCGCTCTATGAGGGTGTCTATCACCCCTAAAGCGGTTTCGGATTTAACGATCTGATAGTGACCACACGAAAGGCGCGTTGGGACCTCCCACGCGCCTTTTTCATGTCAGCCTTGGCTCAATAGAGGTTCCAGTCATCCTCATGACGCACCGGGCCGATGGCCATCCAATCGGCGCGCACGCGGGCAATCTTTGTGTCGCCCCAGGTGCGGAAGACAATCACAAACCCGTCCTCGGAGACCATTTCGGCTGTGATATCAACGCGGTGGTTGGTGGTTTGATCAATGTCGAGCATCGACAGGCTGACCTGAACCATGGGGTGCTGACTAAACGCCTCGTCAAATTCGACGACACGCCGCAGCTCGCGCGGGCCTGTGCCCGTCCACATCGCTCCGCCGTCCTGAAAATCCGAAAAAAGCAGGATGGAACCCTGTTCTATTCCAATTTGATGACTATCAATTCGTAACATTTGGTCTTTTGATCTCTGTCCCCGATTCAGATTGCCCTAAAAGGTATCCAAAAGGGAAGCGGAAAAGGGCGAGCCAGGTCAATCGAATGCGCACTCTGGTTGCACTCAACGGACGCGTGCCTGACATCAGGCACAGAAAAAGCCCCACAGCGCGAACTGCGGGGCTTTTCAAACCTGTGTCACAGCCAATCAGAGATTGGTGTGGAACCCAAGATCCTCGGCGATATGAACCAGATCAGCGAGGAATTTTTGGGTCATGTGATGTTCGTCAGGGTGCGCATCTTCGTGGGCTTTGGTGGCCTGCTTGAGAAGATCGGTGACGACCTCTTGGGACATTTCGCCCCGCGGCAGGGCCAGTTCGGCCAAAACAGAGATCGTGTCGGCGGACAGTTCGGCAAAGCCCCCCGTCACGACATATTGCTCCTCAACACCTGGACCGGTCGCGGTCAAAAGACCGGGACGCAGCGACAAGATGGTCGGCTCATGACCGGCCATCGCGGTGAGGTCACCATCGGCCCCCGGAATCTGCACCTGCTCCACGAGAACGGAGGTCAATTTCCGCTCAGGAGAGACGAGATCAAATTGGACATTAGCAGCCATGAATGGCCTCCTTCAAATGGTTTTCCCGGCATGTCGCTCACAATACTGGGGAAAACCTGTGCCCGATATTGATGTCGCGAGCGTTTCGAGATCAATCCCAGAGGGTCTGTATCTCGAAACGCTTAGGGTGAACGATTAAGCAGCTTCAGCGGCCAGTTTTTCGGCTTTTGCGAGCACGTCACCGATCCCACCAACCATGTAGAAGGCAGCTTCCGGCAGGTGATCGTATTCGCCAGCAACAACAGCTTTGAACGAAGAGATCGTGTCTTCGAGCGGAACCTGCACACCATCAGAGCCGGTGAACACTTTTGCCACGTCGAACGGCTGAGAGAGGAAACGCTGAATTTTACGGGCGCGCGCCACGGTCAGCTTATCTTCTTCCGACAATTCGTCCATGCCGAGGATGGCGATGATGTCCTGCAACGACTTGTAGCGCTGAAGGATGTTCTGAACGTCACGTGCCACCAAATAGTGCTCTTCGCCAACGATCTGCGGGTCCATGAGACGCGAGGTCGAGTCGAGCGGATCAACTGCCGGGTAGATACCAAGCTCGGAGATCGCGCGGTTAAGAACCGTGGTTGCATCCAAGTGAGCAAAGGTTGTTGCCGGTGCCGGGTCGGTAAGGTCATCGGCCGGAACGTACACAGCTTGGATCGAGGTGATCGAGCCGTTTTTGGTGGAGGTGATGCGTTCCTGCATCGCGCCCATGTCGGTGGCCAATGTCGGCTGGTAGCCCACAGCAGACGGGATACGGCCCAGAAGGGCGGACACTTCGGAACCGGCCTGCGTAAAGCGGAAGATGTTATCGACGAAGAACAGAACGTCCTGACCTTCTTCATCACGGAAATATTCCGCCATTGTCAGCGCAGAAAGAGCAACACGCGCACGCGCACCTGGCGGCTCATTCATCTGACCGTAAACAAGAGCCACTTTTGAGTTCTTGTGATCATGTTCTTTAATAACGCCTGATTCCATCATCTCGTGATAAAGGTCATTACCTTCACGTGTACGCTCACCAACGCCGCCAAAAACGGATACGCCGCCATGACCTTTTGCAATGTTGTTGATGAGTTCCATGATCGTAACCGTTTTACCAACCCCGGCGCCGCCGAACAGACCAATTTTACCACCCTTGGCATATGGACATAGAAGATCAACAACCTTAATTCCTGTGATCAACTGCTCAGTTTCTGTGGCCTGATCAGCAAAAGCTGGCGCTTCACGGTGAATACCCCATTTTTGCTTAGTTTTAATCGCCGGACCTTCATCGATTTCATTACCGATAACATCCATGATGCGGCCCAATGTTTCTGGACCAACAGGCACAGCAATCGCTTCGCCTGTATCAACAACTTCGCTGCCGCGCATAAGACCATCAGTCATATCCATCGCAATGGCGCGCACTGTGCTCTCACCAAGATGCTGAGCAACCTCAAGAACAAGCGTATTGCCGTTATTATCTGTTTCTAGCGCGTTCAAAATTGAAGGCACCTGACCTTCTTCGAACTGCACATCTACAACCGCGCCCAATACCTGAAGGATCTTTCCTTTTGCGCCGTCTGTCTTTTTTGCTTTTGCCATTTTTCTTTCTCCTAGTTTAAATCTAATTCTTATAAGTCTGTTGGTTTATAAAATTCTTCTTTGTCGCCGCCGACTGGTATCCCGCGCTTTATGCCATATTCATCAAGTCTGCCATACCATTTATCCATTGCCACATCAGTAGCATCGGCATATTCAAACTCATCTTCAATTCCATCGCTGTAGTCATCTAACGATGTGTAAGCTTTAACAATCACAACCTCTTGCTTGTCTGTTTTTCCTGATGCGCGGTTAAATTCTTTTTCTAACTTGCTATCCAAGGCAAAAAAACCGCCATAGGTTTTTTTCTTTTCAGTGGCCATTAAACAGCCTCCGCACCAGAGATAATCTCAATCAATTCCTTCGTAATCGCGGCCTGACGGGCGCGGTTATAAATCAGCGTTAGATCATTAATCATATCACCCGCATTACGCGTGGCATTATCCATCGCGGTCATGCGCGCGGCTTGTTCACCCGCGGCGCTATCTAGCATCGCACGGAAAACCTGCACACCAATATTACGCGGTAATAACTCGTTTAAGATTTCTTCTTCGGTCGGCTCAAAATCATAGGGTGACGTGGGGCCAACTGGCGCAGCGTCAACCGGATCTGCATTATCCTGAACCGCATCATCCATTTTAAACGGGATAAGCTGGCTCACCACTGGTGATTGAACAAGAACGGATTTGAACTCGTTATAAATCAATGTACAAACATCGAAATCACCCGACTCAAAACGCTCAAGCACATAATCGCTAACCTTGCTCACTTCGGCATATTCAACGCGCTTTTTACCGACCATGCCGGTGAAGCTTTCCCAAATATGAGTGCCCATATCACGCTGAAGAACGTCTTTACCCTTGCGGCCAATACAAACGATATACACGTCTTTTTTCTGACCAATCAAATCATAAGCCACGCGGCGCGCTTGCTTCACAAGGTTCGCATTGAACCCCGCACAAAGACCGCGGTCAGACGTCATAACAATCAATAGGTGACGCTGATCAGAACCCGTACCCGCCAAAAGCTTGGAGCTAGAACCGTTAACCACCACGTTTTTGGCAACGCGGGCCATCATCTCGCCCATGGCAATCGCATAGGGCTGAGCGGCCTCGGCCTGCTCCTGCGCACGACGCAGCTTAGAGGCCGCCACCATTTTCATGGCAGAGGTAATTTTGCGGGTCGATTTAACCGAAGCAATCCGGTCTCTATAGTCGCGTAAACTTGGCATAGTTTAGTCTATCCTCTACTTAAGCGGCTTTTTGATCAGCGGCAACGAAGCCTTTGCTAAACGTCTCAAGGAAGCTCTTCATTTCTTTTTCAGTCGCTTCATCGATTTTTTGCTCTTCTTTGATCTTCTCAAGAATGCCCTTACCGTTGGCGCGCACATCAGCCAAAAGCTGAGATTCATATTCGCCAACCTTGTTCACAGGCACTTCATCAAGGAAGCCCTTCGTACCAGCGAAGATCACAAACACCTGCTCTTCAACCGTAAGCGGTGAATATTGTGGCTGCTTCAATAGCTGCGTAAGACGCGCACCGCGTGCAAGCAACTTCTGCGTGGATGGATCAAGATCAGATGCGAACTGCGCAAAGGCTTCCATTTCACGATACTGAGCAAGCTCAAGCTTAATTGAACCAGCAACCTGTTTCATGGCCTTGATCTGCGCGGCAGAACCAACACGTGATACAGACGCACCAACATCAATCGCCGGACGAATACCTTTAAAGAACAAACTAGCTTCAAGGAAGATCTGACCATCAGTAATAGAAATAACGTTGGTCGGAATATAGGCAGAAATATCACCGCCCTGCGTTTCAATAACCGGCAAAGCCGTCAATGAACCACCACCATGTGTTTCTTCGTTCATCTTCGCCGCGCGCTCTAGCAAGCGGGAGTGAATGTAGAATACGTCACCTGGGTATGCTTCACGGCCCGGTGGACGACGTAGTAACAATGACATCTGGCGATACGCAACGGCCTGTTTTGATAAATCATCATAAATCACAAGGCCGTGCAAACCATTGTCACGGAAATATTCGCCCATTGCACAACCTGTGTAAGGTGCAAGGAACTGCATCGGCGCAGGGTCAGATGCGGTGGCCGCAATAACGATAGAATATTCCATCGCGCCCTGATCTTCGAGTTCTTTAACAAGCTGAGCAACCGTTGAACGCTTCTGACCAACAGACACATAAATACAATACATGTGCTTGCTCTCATCAGAGGCTTTGTTCACGCTTTTCTGGTTGATGATCGCATCAACAGCAACCGCTGTTTTACCAGTTTGACGGTCACCAATAATCAATTCACGCTGTCCACGCCCGATAGGCACAAGCGCATCAATCGCTTTAAGACCAGTTTGCATCGGCTCATGCACAGATTGACGTGGAATAATGCCCGGCGCCTTTACTTCAACGCGGCTACGCTTCTTGGCTTTCAATGGACCCTTGCCATCGATGGGGTTACCCAAACCGTCAACAACGCGGCCCAAAAGCTCTTTACCAACAGGCACATCAACAATTTCACCGGTACGACGAACAATGTCGCCTTCTTTAATATCGCGGTCAGAACCGAAAATAACGATACCAACATTGTCACTTTCAAGGTTAAGCGCCATGCCTTTAATTCCGCCCGGGAATTCAACCATCTCACCGGCCTGTACATTATCCAAGCCATATACGCGGGCAACACCGTCACCAACGGAGAGCACCTGACCAATTTCAGCCACATCAGATTGTGCGCCGAATTCAGCGATTTGCTTCTTCAAAATTTCAGAGATTTCTGCTGCTTTGATTTCCATTTATTTTGCCTCTTTTACATTCACTAGATTTTGGTTTGATTGTTTACTCATTGCCGCCTGTAAGCGTTCAAGCTTACGCGCCACCGAATCGTCTATCATTTGGGAGCCAACCGTCACGATCATGCCGCCCAAAATCGAAGGATCAACCCGCACGTCCAATGTAACGTCGGAGCCAACCGTTTTCGAAATTGTATCTTGTAGGGATTTTTTCTGCTTTGCGCTCATATCTTGCGCAACCTGCACTTGCACATTCACTTCACCGCGGCGCCTTGATATTTCCGCATGAAATGCGGCAATAATGCCTTCAAGCGCGCTCAAGCGAGCATTCTGCGCGAGCGTACCGAGGAAGTTTTGTGTTAAATCTTGGAATTTGGCTTTGGTGGCCAATGCAGCCAGCGCCTTTTCCTGTTGGGCTTTCCCAACAAGCGGAGAGCGAATGAGAACAGAAAGATCATCTGAGCTCTCAATCATAGAGCGCAATTCTTGTAGATCTTTTTCAACCTTACTCAGGTTTTTTTTGTCCTCTGCGAGGTCGATCAGGGCAACGGCATAGCGCGTCGCTACAGCAGAAGAGGCTTTCGCGGCAGATGTCACTTGTCTTTATCCTTTACGCTTCAACTCTAAAATAATCTTACGTTGGCGAGGGTTTAGCATAGGTTTTTGGTCATGACAAGAGCAATGAGCGCGGTTTTACCGTTTATTATCACATAAAAAGACTGAGCGCGGCGGGCTCCATAATTTGCCCATCCATAAACCCAAAGCGATCCGGATATAACGCCACCGATAACCCCCTGAAAAACAACAGATGCAGCACATACACCTCTAACGTCCAGCGCCCCAGAAGATAGAAAACAGGCATAATAAAGGGCACATGCTTTGACGCCCCCAAATATTCACGTGGCGCAAAATAATTGAGGATAATAAACACGATCGCACTGCCCATAATCATCACCTGCATTTGCAGCGCGCTAAGCGTTTCCATCAACAACATTTGATGCCCCAAAAACGTCAGGAACACCACAAAGCCAAATATCCGCAAAACCCAGCGATTGAGCGTAGCAATTTGCCCGCGGTGGCGACAGATAAAACCAAACATCGCCAGCAACAAGCCCAGCACGCCATATTCAAGCACCGCCGCCGAATGCAGCGACAGGAAAAACAAAACAAAGAACATCCCCACCAAGGTCTGCGGCATGCGCAGCGCCCGCCCCATAACCGGATCAATGAAGTATCGCACCACCGCTAGCGTAAAAAGAATCGGCAGCGGAAACACAGCCTGCCCCGCGGCAAAGGCCGATAGCGCAAGGACCGCGCCGCCAATCCACATAATTTTGGGAATATCTCG
Source organism: uncultured Alphaproteobacteria bacterium (assembly GCA_937128575.1). Taxonomy (GTDB): domain Bacteria; phylum Pseudomonadota; class Alphaproteobacteria; order Micavibrionales; family Micavibrionaceae; genus JAGRKE01. The sequence goes on from CAKZMN010000048.1 coordinate 7,194, forward strand.
GGCGCGCGCAAAGCCAATCAGGAAAAACCAAATCGGCACGCACATACGGCCAAACACGCGAAACCACTGATCCTCTGGATAAAAATAAACGCCCACATGATCAACAATCATCAATATAACCGCCAACGCCTTGAGCAGGTCATAGGAAGTAAGGTTAGCTGTATGATTGCGCAAAAGGATGTTCATTATGCTCTTGTGGCTAGGGCGTTTGATCTTCATTATACGTGTTTAGATTGATCAAACCACAACAATAATAAAGCGCGCCCACCATGAGCCACACAACCAAGAAAAATTCACTAACAACCGGCATAGACAAAACCAGCACGATGTTTTTCCTGTTCGCTGTGATCATCTTAGAAGGCTACGTGGTGCTATCCTCTGAACTGCTCGCCATCCGTCAATCTATACCCTATACGGGCAGCGGCACCGAAACCGTCTCTATCATCATCGCCGCCGTTCTTATGCCGCTGGCCTTTGGTTATCATGCGGGCGGGCGCTTCAAACCTACACCCCGCTTTGGCATTCGCAAAAAACTGATCTTCAATATATTGCTCGCGATGCTGTTCCTGCTGCCCGGCCTGTCATATATGGTGATCCATGATTTATATTTCATGAGCCTCAAGGTCGGCATCACCCACCGCCTAGCCCACGTGACGCTATATTCCCTGCTCTTCCTCGTAACGCCGGTCTATCTGCTGGGGCAAACCATCCCCCTCATCAGTAATTATTTCGGGCGCGAAAAACTGGCGAAGGTCACGGGCAAAATTTTATTCTTCTCCACCATCGGCTCATTCCTTGGTGCGGTGTTTTCAACCCTCGTCCTGATGGCGCATATCGGCGTTGATAAAACCATCACGATCAACTTCTTTATCTTGGCTGGGCTGGTAATCATCCTCAGCAAGCGCAAATTCTCCGGCCCCGTCCTAATCGCCTGCGCATTGGCGCTTGGCGGCGTCGCGCTAAATTCCGATCGTGCGCTGGATCGCTTTAATATCCTAGAGAGCAATCTGTACAACACAATTTCCATCCTAAATCAAAACGGCAAACGGCACCTGATTTTAAACAACAGCCCCTCCTCCATGTATAGCGATACGGGGCAAAAATATGCCTATATCGAACTGGCGGAAGAACTGGCGCTGGATGATATTCGCGGCGCAAACCCGCCCAAGGATATTCTGGTCATCGGCGCGGGCGCCTTCACATTCGGGTTCGAGGACGACACAAATAACTACGACTTCGTTGATATAGACAAGGCGCTTAAAAAAGTTGCGGAAGATCACATCCTGCCCGCCAATTTGGGTGAGAATAAAACATTCCACCCCATGCCCGCGCGCGCCTTCCTGTCCCAAACGAATAAAACTTATGACGTCATCTTGCTCGACACCTATTTCGGCAAACTGACCCTGCCGGAGCATTTAATAACGCGCGACTTCTTCATGGAAATTAAGCAGCATCTAAATGAAGATGCGGTGCTGGTGACAAATTTCGTCGCCTCCCCCAACTTCCTCGACCAATTCAGCCGCACATTGGATAGCACCGTGCGCAGCGCATTCCCCTACGTCTCGCGCCACGTGCTACGCAACAAATATGAGCCATGGAATACAAATAAGCAGCTTATTAGAAATGTAATGTATGTTTACCGCCACGACAGCGATTACGGCGATCCAGCGATCTATACGGATAATAAAAACCGCGCGTTCTTGGACAAGCCCTAATACCAGCTCCACTCAAACAAACCAAAGCCCGGAACGCCCAGCGCAGAAGCGCCAATTTTGAACAACAATAAATGCAGCACATAAATCTCTAACGTGCGCCGCCCACACAGCTTGATCAAACCAGCAACCGGCGCTGGCACGACCGCGCTCAACTTCGAGTGCGTCGCAGGCTTAAAACTATAGAGCAGCGCAAACACGCACACCAATCCGGCAATCATCGTGTATTTCTGCACGTCGCTAAATTCAAACCCAATCACATTCATGAACACATAACTCGCCAGCGTGAACCCGGCAAAGCCCAGAACGTGCACGCCGGGCAATATCTTACGGGCCGCGTTCCAGCGCCGCAAATACCCAAATAACGGGATCAGCAAACACAGCAAACCATATTCAACAAACAAATGACTGGGGATCATAAGAACCGAGACAATGCCAAGCCCGATAATCAGGCGCTCCGTACTGGCAAACATGAAACCCGCCGCCTTATCCATCCAGCGCCGCGCCGCCATCATCCCCACCAAAATCGTGAAGGGGAAAAACGCGGGCGATACCAGCGCCCCCGTGCCAATAAGCACCAGCGCCCCGCCCCATAATTTGGGCGGGATATCGCGGCTGCGTGCATAACCAATTAAAAACAGCCAAATCGGCGCTGACAAACGCCCAACCGCCCGCCACCACAGCTCGTCCGGAAAGAAATAAACACCGACATGGTCAATGATCATCAAAATCACAGCCAGTGTTTTCAGCAAATCATAAGAGGTCAAATCTTTGGGAAGCACCTTGGTCATAGCTTAACTATAACAGCGATTGGATAAATAAAAACTAGACAAATCAAAACCGTTTTTGTTATGAAAACACATGAGTTTATACAGAGCAAATGACAGACTTCCAGAAGATGAAACCATCTTACTGATTAACGCCCCCGATGCTTTTGCGCTGTTCCGTGAACGATCAAAATTAGGCATCAAAGGCATTGCTTATGACGTAATATTTTCTGACGCCTTAAAAACGTCCCTACTCAACTGCGCCGACATGATGATGAGAGAAGACTATGAAGGTAGCATACCTCAAATATCATTTTACCCCAGATTGACCGATCCAATATTTCCACGATTAAAGGAAAAATTTCAAAAATACGCCCTGCCCGAAGAATTTTTTGACTTGCTGAAAATGTTAATCCTGTGCAGGGAAAATGCACTAGATAAAAAGAGCAGCGGCGGCCACTTAAGAGTTAACTCTGACTATCCTAGAATTTTTCACACACACCAACCGGTTCTGAGCCTATCTTTTAATCAAGCCGGCACAGCATTTTTAACGCCACAACTAAACAAAATCACCGTCCCCACGGGGCGTGCGATAATTTTGGATGAAAACGTTGAGCACAAGGCTCCATATATTCCGAAAGAACTATTAAAAGACTCCCCGCGCATAAATTTAATA
>CAKZMN010000049.1 GCA_937128575.1 uncultured Alphaproteobacteria bacterium
GGAAGAGATCGATCCGCTGGTCAAGCTCGCCTGCAACGGCAAAGCCGCGCCCGTCAATCACAATCTGCTCAACCGGCTGATCAAGCACGTTGGCCGCTTCGCCGCGTAACATCTCACGCAAAGTGGCCGCGGTTTCGCGAATCGACGCATAGGTCCCGCTCACCGAGGTGCTGCCTGCCGTACCAAAGCTATCCGCGGGGCCAAGTTGGGAGGTCGCCTGTGCCACATCAATATGATCATTAATCAAAAGCGGAATTGCGGGCGGCATCCATTCCCGCAACATCGCCGCCTCCGCCAAAATATCCGCCATCGGATCAAGCTTATTCCGATACTGCACCATGCTAACCCCACCAGCCACCGCCCCCATAACCACATCCACAATATCCCGCCCATTACAAAGCGATGGATCAGCAACGAAATAGATGGAAAGGTCAAAGGGTTTGCTCATAAGAATTTTCTAACACGAAGCGCACGGAGCGCACAGAGAAAATACAAAATCCGTCATTCCGGCGAAAGCCGGAATCTTGTGCCACTTAGACGGTTCTTGCGGATCGAGATTCCGGCTTTCGCCGGAATGACGATATAGAAACATACCCCAACTAACATCTAACAACTAATCACTAAAAACTGAGAGCCTCATCTACTAACTTCGCTTGCTCCGCCACATGCCGGCTCATCAAGCCCGTCGCCGGAGCCGCCATCGCTTTACGCCCCACATAAACCGGACGCGCAGCCTTACCACCCGCATCACCCAAAACCCGCTCAATCCGCCGATCCACAAAGCTCCAATAACCCTGATTTTCCGGCTCTTCCTGACACCAAATAACCTCGGCATTTTTATACGGCTTTAATTCCTTCACCAACTCATCATGCGCAAACGGATAGAGCTGCTCCAGACGCAAGATCATAATATCCTTCAAACCTCGCTCCCGCCGCTCCGCCAACAAATCGTAATACACTTTACCCGTACAGAACACCACGCGCTTAATCTTATCCGTCTTCACCAAATCCTCATGATCATCATCCCAAAGAACGCGGTGGAACGTGCTGTCGCCGGTGAATTCATGCATCTTCGATTGTGCAAGCTTATGACGCAGCAATGATTTCGGCGTCATCATAATAAGGGGTTTACGGAAATCACGCACCATTTGACGACGTAGAATATGGAAATAGTTCGCGGGCGTTGTACAGTTCGCAACCTGCCAGTTATCCTCGGCGCTGTTTTGCAAGAAGCGCTCATAACGGGCGGAGGAATGCTCTGGCCCCTGCCCTTCATAACCATGCGGCAACAACATCACAAGACCAGACATACGAAGCCATTTGATTTCACCCGTAGAGATAAACTGATCGATCAGAACCTGCGCACCGTTGGCGAAATCACCAAATTGGGCTTCCCAAATCGTCAGCGTTTTCGGATCGGCTAGCGAATAACCATACTCATACCCAAGCACAGCGGCTTCGGATAATGGGCTGTCATGCGCCTCGAAATTATTATCATCGCCCGTCAGTGTCGAAAGCGGGATGTGCTTATTTTCATTCTCCTGATCATACCAAATCGCATGACGATGAGAGAACGTGCCGCGACCAACATCCTGACCAGAAAGGCGGATGGAGAAATCATCCTTAAGCAATGAACCAAAGGCCAACGCCTCGCCAATCGCCCAGTCAAAACCTTCGCCAGTTTCCAGCATTTTTTTCTTCGCATCCAAAACGCGCTGAAGTTTTCTGTTCACCGCAAAACCTTCTGGAACGGTGGCGAGCGTACCAATCAAAGACGCCACCTCTTCTTCTGTGATCGCGGTCACGCCGCGGCGCGGGCCAGCTTCCGCTAGCTTAAGACCAGACCAAGCGCCATCAAGATAATCAGCGTCCGTAGGTTCAAAATTCTCAGCCGCCGCAAATGATTCATCAAGCTCGGCAGTGAAGGCCGCAACAATCGCGTCATCATCTTCTTGAGTAATCGTACCCTCAGAAATCAATTGATCCGCATATTTATCACGCGCCGTTTTTTGATCTGCAATTTTTTTGTACATCAATGGCTGCGTGAAGGCAGGCTCATCGCCTTCATTGTGACCATAGCGACGATAACAATACATATCGACAACCACGTCGCGCTGGAATTTCTGACGGAATTCAGTGGCAATGCGCGCAACATGAACAACGGCTTCCGGATCATCACCATTCACATGGAAGATCGGCGCCGACAGCATCTTCGCCACATCCGTACAATAAGGGCCAGAGCGCGAGAATTTCGGCATGGTCGTAAAACCAATCTGGTTATTGATCACAATATGGATCGTGCCGCCCACGCGATAACCAGGAAGCTCAGAAATCATAAGCGTTTCCGCTGTAATGCCCTGCCCCGCAAACGCCGCATCACCATGAAGAAGTAGCGGCAGAACAGCCTTAGATTGAACATCCTTTCGCTGCACCTGCTTCGCGCGCACCTTACCAATCACAACCGGATTTACAAACTCGAGGTGAGATGGGTTTGGCGTGAGTGACAAATGAATTTCATTGCCATCAAAATCACGGTCACTGGATGTACCAAGGTGATACTTAACATCACCAGAACCCAGCACGTCATTATGCGCCGTGTGCCCTTGGAACTCGGCGAAGATCGTTGCAAAGGGCTTGCCCATCACATTCGCCAGCACGTTCAAACGACCACGGTGGGCCATACCAATAATAATTTCTTCGAGGCCAAGCTGGCCACCGCGCTTCATGATTTGCTCAATCATCGGGATCAGCGCTTCACCGCCATCCACGCCAAAGCGCTTCGTACCCGTATATTTCTTATGCAAATATCTTTCAAAAACATCACCCGCGGTAATGCGCTCAAGGATCGCCTTTTTACCTTCAACGGAGAAATCGGTCTTGTTGCGCGGCTCTTCGATGCGCTCCTGAATCCATGCCTTTTCTTCGGGGTCCGTCACATGCAAATATTCCACACCAATCGTGCTGCAATATGTGTCGCGCAGCGCCTTTTCAATCTCGCCCAGCGTCGCATGCTCCATGCCCAAAACGCCGTGAATGTAAATTTTGCGGTTATAATCATTTTTCGTGAAACCATAATGGGCGGGGTCTAGCTCCGGGTGAGCCGTCTTTTCCTTCATGCCCAACGGATCAAGATCAGCCATCAAATGACCACGCGCACGATACGCACGAATAAGCATAAGCGCCTGAATTGAATCCTTCGCCGCTTGCTGCACATCCTGTTGATTGGCGGGCGCGCCAGCAGCCTTTGCCGGAGCGCTGACTTGAGCGCCCGCACCTTCAACAGTGGCACCAAAGGCGCGAGAAGATCTGCGATTTTCTTCGGGCGTCCAGCTTGCACCAGACAAATCATCAAGCAAAGCGCGCTCATCATCATTCAAATCACTAAAGAACGTCTGCCAACTCGCATCAACTGAGGCGCTGTTCGCCATAAACTCGCTATAAAGATGCGTGATGTATTCCGCGCTCGCGCTATCGAGAAATGTCAGATTTTCTTTTTCTTGTGCCATATTATAAACGGGGCTCGCCCGCTCCTTTTTGGTTATGTTTTTATCCTGCATAAGGATTTAATGTTATGTCATCGCAAGGTCAAGAGTAGCCTTGCATTTACGCTTAATTTACTCAGTCTAATATTCCGTACCCAGCGCGCGCGCCAATGCAGAAAGAGCATCGCGCTCCTTCGGGCTAACGCTTAAAAACTCGCGCATTGTTTTTTTCTTTTTTTGCGCAAGGCCCGCCTTAAAGTTTTCAATGTAAAAAGAAGCTTTAAGCAAAATTTGACTAAGCCCGCCTTCCCCCTGATATTCACTAAAGGCCATTGCAACCGCTTCGCCAATTTCCAAGATATGGTTTTGAAAGGCATTCACGTCTTTTGCATCGCCATGCGTGCGCACCAAATCAACCGCGCGGCCGCAATCATCAACAACACTATCCATCTTCAATGCCCACTCTGGCCAGCGCTCCTGCTGCGCCAAGGTCTCCGCCATAACGTGCTGCATCATTTCGGCGCCGAAAATATCACGCGCAAAACCATTAATAATGTTGGATAAGGTCTGAAGCTCCAGCGCGCTAGATTCTGCGCCGCCCGCATCATCGCTCTGTGAAACCCATAAACCGGCGCGATACGGCAGGCTCACCAGTGTGTCTTTTTCTGCATTCGTTAATGTCTCGAGAAAACTCATAAAAAAGGGCCCTGAGTTGCCGTTTATATTGCAGCAATACAATACAACGAACGCTCAGAGCCTGAAAGGCCTA
>CAKZMN010000050.1 GCA_937128575.1 uncultured Alphaproteobacteria bacterium
CTTGATGCTTTTGCCTGCCGCCCCCGAGGTCATCGCGTTTGAAACCGAGTTAAGCCTCGATGCCCGATACGGTGAATACCTCCAAGCGCGCGCAATCAAGCAAGTCCGCAAGGTGTTTGGTGACAGGTTTTATATCGTCAGCCCTGTGCAGCCGCGCGCGATTGGCAAAGGCGACAGCAAGATTGAACGCGCCGCACTTGCGGATGCGCCCATCGTCTATGTGCACGCCAAGGTATCGATTTTTGACGACACTTGCGCAATTGTCGGCTCTGCGAACCTGAACGGGCGGAGTTTGAAATGGGACACGGAAACCGGCGTTGTCATTAATGATTGCGCGCAGGTCAAAACCCTGCGCGATGCCGCATTCCAGCACTGGCTGCCAAGTCACGTGGACCCGTCCTATTTTGCGATTGATACCGCCTTTGACAGCTGGGTGCAGCTGGCCAAACTCAACGCCAGTCAACGCCCCGCCAACAGGCAAGGGTTCGTGATGCCCTATGACCTGACCCCTGCGAAAGCGGCGGCATTGGCCGTGCCAGGTGCGCCAGAAGAACTCATCTAGATCCTATGGAACCAATTCGAATTCAAAGCGTTCTTTTACCATAACGACACTGAAAAAAGACGATGAAGGAGATTTAAAATGCTAGGTTGGGCTCTTACTTTTCTAGTGGTCGCATTGATTGCGGCGGCACTTGGTTTTGGCGGCATCGCAGGTGCATCAGCAGGGATCGCAAAAATCCTGTTCTTGGTGTTTATTGTGTTGTTCGTGGTCGCCATGATCGCGCGCATCCCCGCAAAAAGCATGAGCAAGGATGACAAGGAAGTTCTGCAAAATCTTGAGCGCGATGTGAAAACCATGGTCTATGACCAAGATGCCGCTATTGATGTTCTAACCGATTCAATCAAAATGGCGCGCGCCGGATTGCGTGATCCTGAAAAACCAATCGGCAGCTATCTATTCTCTGGCCCTACCGGCGTTGGTAAAACCGAAGTCGCCCGCCAGCTATCCAAAACGTTGGGCATTGAACTCATCCGTTTTGATATGTCCGAATATATGGAGCGCCACAGCGTTTCTCGCCTCATTGGCTCCCCCCCCGGTTATGTGGGCTATGAGCAAGGCGGCTTGCTGACGGATAAAATTGACCAGCACCCCCATTGCGTTCTTTTGATGGATGAAATTGAAAAGGCGCATCCTGATCTGTTCAACATTTTGCTGCAGGTCATGGATTACGGCAAGCTGACCGATAATAACGGCAAGACGATTGATTTCCGCAATGTCATTTTGATCATGACCACAAATGCGGGCGCATCCGACATCGCCAAAACACCAATCGGCTTCGGCCGTGAGGTCGGCGACAACATCGAAAGCTACGCAGATAACGAGGCCATCACAAAAATGTTCGCGCCAGAATTCCGCAACCGTCTCGATGCGATTGTACCGTTCCAAAACTTAGGCCCCGATACGGTTGAAAAGGTCGTCGATAAATTCGTGATTCAGCTAGAGGCGCAATTGGCCGACAAACATGTCAGTATCGTTTTGTCTGATGATGCGCGTCAATATCTGGCGAAAAAGGGCTATGACCCCGCCATGGGCGCACGCCCGCTCGCGCGCATTATCCAAGAAGAAATCAAACGACCACTGGCCGAGGAAATATTATTCGGCAAGCTGGTCAATGGTGGCACAGTCACAATTGAGTTTATTGATGACAAGCTAGATTTCGCATTCGAGGAAGCGCCGGAGCCAAGCGCGCCGACCGAAGAAAGCGCGGCGCCCGAAGAAGAGATTTCAGAAGATAGCTAAGTTAGCGCGCGATGATGACTTGCCAAAAATGTCCAAAGCCTGCCGCATCATATTGGCAGCCAGACATCTTGCCTTCGAAAATACTTGATGGATCATCACCTAAATTATCAGCGGCGGATGAATAACTGCCTTTGAACTCATCTGTAAATGCGGTGGTTGTGTCACTGTGGGTTTCAGGAAAGCCCAGCCTTTTGTTAATCGCGGCGCATATCTGTGGTTTTATATTATAAATCCAAAAAATTAATTCTGAATCTGAACTTCCAATGCTTTCGACCAGGATTTCTGAATTAAATTCAACGCCGCTATATTCAAATCCCCAAGGCTGATACAGCCAATCATTCAGTGCGCTCGGCTTCAGCGCCCCGCCGCCAGCACTATCAAAAACATGGCATGAATTATTTGTTGGGCTACCTGGGTTGCTGTATTGACCGCCCCATTGATCATCTAAACCTTCAAAACTAATTTGCGTGTTGTCACATCCATCGATTTTCAACTCTTGAACAGTGGAGCGCATAATGCGCCCCAAGTCTATTATTTCATTGGCGTAAAGCTCGGATCGTTCTTCATTAATCATATTCGGATCACCAGAACGCATGATGTTGGACACCGTAAAGCCAAGGGCGGCGAACAAAACAATCGCCAGGAAAATAAAGAATAAAACGTTCCCGCGCTCACTCTGGCGCTGGAGTTTTTTCTGTGTCATGTCTTTGAACATATTTTTCATCGCTTCAGTTATATCAGAATTAAACTTTTTATGTTTAAATGAGAGTAAGAAGAATTTCTGAAATGCGCAATGCCCCGTCGAAATTTGAAAGCAAAATTAAATGAATAGTTTCATCAATATTTTAATCGCCGAAGATAATGCGGTCAGCCGCGAAATGATGACCGGCATCCTAAAAACCCAAGGTTATACAATCCACGGCGCCAATGATGGTGACGAGGCCATCAAGGTCATTGATGATGTAAATATTGATGTCGCGCTGGTTGATATTAATATGGCGCCCAAGGGCGGCTTTGAATTTGTGAAGCATTTGGTGGTCAAGGGCATCGATATTCCTGTCGTTGTGATCACGGGCGATGACTCCAGCGATATTCTTACTGAATCCAGTGCGCTGGGCGTTCTAAAGGTTATCCAAAAACCGATTGAGCCTGATCGTTTAATCGAAACTGTCCGCCGCGTTTTAGAGCGCCGCGGCAAAAACCCATCCCCACTGGCTGTGCAAACACATGAAACAAACCACTCCCACGATGTTTTAATGGCGCGCGTGATCGACATGGCGATTAAGAACCAAAGCACCGGCAAGGGCGGCCCCTTCGGTGCATTAATTACAGATAGCGAAGGTAAAATTCTGGGGGAGGGCGTCAATGGACGTACATCTCGCATGGACCCCACCGCCCACGCCGAAGTCATGGCCATTCGTCAGGCCGCCGAAAAACTTGGCGGCGGTGACCTCTCATCTTGTGTTTTATATTGCAGTTCACAACCAACAATGATGGGTCATGCCCTCATTGAAAGTGTAGGCATAGAGCAGGTTTATTTCGCGCTGACCCACGACGATATCCGCCATATGCGCGGCGGCGATGATTCACAGGGAAAGCCCCATAAAAAAACGGAATATAAACAGCTCGGGCGCGATGAAGCGCTCGACATGTTCAAAAATAAATAAGCCCTAAGCGCTCAACTCAAACAGCGCCTCAACCTCAACCGCCACGCCCAGTGGCAGGCTCGGCGCCCCAACGGCAAAGCGCGTATGGCGCCCCTTATCACCTAAAACATCGGCAATTAAATCAGACGCGCCATTAATCACCTTTGGGTGATCAACAAAATCATCCGTGCAATTAACAAAACCGCCCAGCTTCACGCACTGCTTAATTTTTGACCAATCACCACCCACCGCGTCATTGGCCTGCGCCAAGATATTCAGCGCACACGCCTGCGCCGCCTCAATGCCTTTTTCCATGGTCAGTGAGTACCCAACGCGGCCCAAATGAACGGCTTTACCATTGATGAACGGGATCTGACCAGAGATAAATAACATATTCCCACTAATCATATAGGGAACGTAATTTGCCGCTGGTGGTGCAACATCGGGCAGCTGATAGCCCAAATCCTTTAATTTTTGTGCCAAATCCATGGTTTATGCGTCCTTTTTTGTCCTGAAAATGCTTTTTTATTCTCTTGTGATCTGCCATACTTTGCCCCGATTGTAAACATTGAGCACGTAAGATTAACAGGCGCACTGCACTATGGGATTATTAAGTTTTTTAGGGACGCTTTCCCCCGCTCATATCTCCGTTTTCACATGGAGCTATGGCGGTAAAATTGTCGGCAAGGATGACAGTGGTAACAAATACTACTGCGGTAAACCCCGCGCCGGCTATAAGCGTGAGCGCCGCTGGGTAATTTATAAGGCTAAACCAGACGCCAGCCACGTACCCGCCGAATGGCACGGATGGCTGCATCATCAAACCGATGAAGTACCAAGCGCGGGCGCCGAATCTTTCCGCCGCCCATGGCAAAAGCCTCACCAACCAAATTTAACAGGCACAAACATGGCCTATCGCCCGCCCGGACACATCCTGTCCGGTGGGGAGCGTGACAAGGCAACCGGCGATTACACCGCTTGGACGCCGCCAAAATAAAATACAGAAGAAGAATAAGGAGCACATAAAATATGAAGCGCAGTATTGTAGAAACAATTTTAGGAGCCGTCGTCGTTATTGGCGCAGGTATATTTCTATTGTTTGGCTATAAAATCGGTAATGTCTCAAGCCCCGCTGGCTTCACGGTCAGTGCAGATTTCCAAGGCATCGGCGGCTTAAGCGCGGGCGATGAAGTGCAAATTAGCGGCGTTAAAGTCGGCGCCGTGACGGGGGTTGAGCTAAACTCCGAAACATATCTGGCGCGCGTTAATATGAGCATCGACCCAAGCGTTAAATTGCCCGCTGACACGGCTGCGCTCATCAGCTCAAAAAGCTTACTTGGCGGGCGCTACCTCGCTCTGGAGCCCGGCGGCGATGAAGAAATGATCGAAGATGGCGGCGTGGTGCAATTCACCCAAGCCCCACAAAATCTAGAGCAATTGCTCGGTAAATTTATTTTCAGTATGGCCGATGAATCTAAAAAATAACGCCACTCGCTATAAACACGCACGCTGCTTGCCCTTTGCATTGGCGCTCGCGGCGCTGTTTGTGTGCCTATCTTTTGGCAAATCTTTTGCCGTGGAAATGAAAGATTATCCGGTCGTTAAATTACAATCCTTGGATAAAACAACCGCGCGCACCGGAACCTTTGAAGCCAATGTTGGCTCGACTGTTAAATTTGGCTCGCTCTTTATCAAAGTGCAGGCCTGCCGCAAAACTCCGCCCATCGGCCAGCCAGAATCGGCCGCCTTCCTTCAGGTGTGGGAAGTAAATAAAGACGAAGAAGCCGAATGGACGTTCAGCGGTTGGATGTTCGCCTCCTCCCCTGGTTTATCTTCCATGGATCATCCAGTTTATGATGTTTGGGTTCTGGATTGTCAGAAGAAAAAAGGCACGCTGACCAAAGAAATGAAAAAAGAGCTGAAAAGCGGTGAGGGTGAAATTTCCGACGAGGCTGTTCCTGCACAACCTGATATTAAGGCCGAGCCCGCAGAAAACGAAAAAGAAAAAGCCGCAGAATAAATCTCCGCTCTTTTTTATTTCTTCCTACGCATCTCTAAATACTCCGCTAGAATTTCTCCGGCCGTCACATCGCTTTGCACAAAATCAGCCTGCTGCGTAATTACCTTGTGCAGGGCTTCTATATAATCCTCATGCGGCACTTCATATACACCGAACTGAATCAGATGGTCATTCACAAATTGCGTATCAAAAATCGTAAATCGCCCGCGCCAGAGCCGCGCTGTTAAATGCACTAGGGCAATCTTGCTGGCGTCGCGCGCGGTTTGAAACATGCTTTCCCCGAAAAAGGCGCGGCCAATCTTTAAACCATAAACGCCGCCGACCAAAACACCATCTTGCCAGCATTCAACGCTGTGGGCGTGTCCCTGATCATGCAGGGCGCAATAATTCTCAATGATAGATGGATTGATCCATGTTTCGGGTCGTTTTTCATTGGCTCGTGCGCATCCTTCTATAACCGCGCGAAAGGCCGTATCAACGCGAATGTCATAAGGCGCGCGCCGCACGCTTTGTTGCAACCGCCGCGGCATATGAAGTTCCGTAATAGAAAGCTGCCCACGCATCTCCGGACATACCCAATGCACATAGGGGCTATCGCCGCTATAGGACATCGGAAAAAGGCCGTGAGTATAGGCTTCTAAGATTAATTCAGGCGTTAAAACAAGCTGCATATTTTTATTTTAAAGTAATAATAGTTCAATGTGGATAGTTATCTTGAAATTTATTTACTTAAATTGAGGCGTCATATTAGAATATATACGTAAATAACCAATCAAAGTGCCCCCATGTTGAAAAATGAATTTAATAGCAAGAAAGCGATTATAGGCCTAAGCCTAGCATTCACAATGCTTGCCAGCTGCGCTTCATCATCAAGCCTAACCATGAAAAAATTAGATAATATGCGCGGCTTTGATTACAGCGCATCAAGCGCTTTAGACGATCGCAGCGCTGCGTTTTACAGAGATTCTGAAGGCCTGTCTTATTTAGCGGTTACAGAAGGCAAGGACGAACACGTTCATCAAGTCGAGTACGGCCCAAAAGAAGCATCATATGCGATGAATTATTTTCTAAAAACTGGTGAGCTGCCGTGCAAGGTGGAACCAGTCGTCCTTGCGCTAAACTATGGTCGTTAAGCTTTAAGCGTTACGCTTTTCTAGCTGTTGCTCCAGCCACTTAATTGAATAGCTACCGTCTAAGAACTCTTCCTGCTGCAAAATCCATTCATGCAGGGGCAGGGTTGTTTTAATGCCGGTAATCACAGTTTCGCGAATGGCGCGTTGCATACGGCGAATACATTCCTCGCGGTTGCGACCATGTACAATCAACTTGCCCACCATCGAATCGTAATGCGGCGGAATGCTGTATTCTGCGTAAATCGCGCTATCGAAGCGCACGCCAAGCCCGCCTGGCGCATGGAACTGCGTAATTTTACCCGGTGACGGCATGAACGTGTCTGGATCTTCGGCGTTAATGCGGATCTCAATCGCGTGACCGCGGAAACGCAGCGGGCCTTTTTTAATCGTCAACTCTTCACCCGCGGCAACGCGGATCTGCTCGGCGATTAAATCAATGCCGGTGATCATCTCGGTCACTGGGTGCTCAACCTGAATGCGGGTGTTCATTTCCATGAAATAAAACTTACCGTCTTCATATAAAAATTCGATTGTACCCGCGCCGCGATAGCCCATCTCGCGTACTGTATTGGCAGATAGAGCGCCAATCTCTTCGCGTAATTCTTCGGTTAAAACGGGGGATGGGCCTTCTTCGACCAATTTTTGATGGCGGCGCTGCACAGAACAATCGCGCTCACCCAAATGAATGGCATTGCCATGCGTGTCGCCAAATACCTGAATTTCAATATGCTTCGGGTCTTTCAGGAATTTTTCGATATAAACAGTGTCATCGCCAAAATTAACCTTGGCTTCACTGCGTGCGCGTTGGAACAGCTCTTCAAATTCGTTAATGTCATTAACAATCTGCATACCCTTACCACCGCCGCCAGAGGCCGCCTTGATGATAACGGGAAGACCCATATCTTCGGCAATTTTCTTGCCCTCATCCGCTGTATCCACGCCGCCGGGGGAGCCGGGGACAACCGGAATGCCAAGCGCCTTAACGGTTTGCTTGGCGGTAACCTTATCACCCATTTGCTCAATATGCTCTGGCGTCGGGCCAATAAAGGCAAAACCATGCTCCTCGACCATGCGGGCAAATTGTGCGTTTTCAGATAAGAACCCGTAACCGGGGTGAACCGCGTCGGCGCCTGTGACGGCGGCCGCGCTTAGGATCGCGGGGATATTAAGATAGCTGTCGTGGCTTTTGGGTGGGCCAATACAAACTGATTCATCCGCCAAACGCACCGCCATAGAATTCGCGTCTGCTGTGGAATGCACTGCCACGCTCTCAATGCCCATTTCTCTACAGGCACGGATAATCCGCAGGGCAATTTCTCCACGATTGGCAATGAGTATTTTTTTAAACATATCTTTGAATCTGGTTTATTCTATAACCATTAAAACATCGCCAAACTCAATCGGCTGCCCATCTTCAACAAGAATTTGGGTCACTGTACCGGAGGTTTCGGCTTTGATTGGGTTCATAACTTTCATCGCTTCGATAATCAGCAATGTATCACCGGCCTGAACGCTGTCGCCCTTGCTTACGAAGTTGCCTGCGCCTGGCTCGGGTGCCAAGTAAGACGTACCAACCATAGGCGAGGTCACAGCGCCCGGATGCGCATGCGCAACCGTGTCTGGCGCGGCTGTATTTGCGATCTGCGGCACAGCCGGATCAGACGGCATAGAAACC
>CAKZMN010000051.1 GCA_937128575.1 uncultured Alphaproteobacteria bacterium
GGCTACCGCAATACCAATAAACAACTGTACCTGGTCCCGTCGCCTCTCTCGCGGCGGGACCACGTTCTGCGGGCTGCGGCGATCATGCGAAAAGGTCGTTCTGCAGGACGAAGCCGCCGCTCCATCACTTTCAGTCGGTGTCCGAAGCAGCGATCCCAAATAGTTGCCCACTGTTCTTGTTGTAGACAGAAAAAACAAAAACACCCCATGAATTAAGGGGCAAAGTAAGGCATATAGATGGCTGAAGGCTTTTCAATAGACACCATAGTAGATGCGGACAAACTGGCCGAACGGGCCCGAAATTGACGCGGCTTTCGGGGCCAGTGTCACGGCATTCATTGAGATTTCAGCAAGGCACACTGCATATTGCAGAGGAAATTCACGATCTATTTTTTGTAACTCTCTTAGGAGCTGCATGAAGATTGTTATTTTTTTGTGTGTTTTTGTATCCGTTTTCATTGGCGCTGGCTTTATTTTTGCTGTCATTGGTTCGTTTTTTATACGGCGTTATAATGATTTGCCCGTATGGGAAATTCATTATAGTTTCACCATTGCAACTTTCTATATCAAAAAGTGGAGCAAAGCCAAGACTTTTTGAAAATTCCATATATATGGCTACGGCAGGGCCGCATTTTATATAGAGATACATTAATTTTACCCACACATTGTTTTAACTACACATCTCAATATCATTCATGAGTGTGTTTTCTATAATTGGTAACTTTTTATATCAGTGGTTGCTTTTTGTCAAATAAATTCAACTAAAGATTATCAAAATTCAAGTTATAGCCTGTCTAATATCTTTTGATAGTTGATTGTTGAAAAGCACTATAGGGGTGGTTTTGAGGCCTGATATTACGATTGGGGACTGTGAAGTCTCTATCGCTGCGCCGCATGTGTTCGTGAACAGGCAGTTCTTCATCGCGCCGACGTCTGTGAAGCTTAGGGAGTAGGCGGATTGTCCTGCAAAATGGGAGAAGGATATATTGGCGCCGGTTATGTCGGTTGCGCCAAAGGCGGTTTGGTTGAAGAGGCAGTGTTGTAAATCTGAATAAGCTAGGCAGCAGCTATGCAGGGCGGCATTGGTGAAGTTTGCACCTAAAAGGCGCGCTTCGGATAAGTTTGCCCCAGTTAGGTTTGCGCCCGTCAGGTCAGCATAGGTGAGGCGGGCATCATCGAGATTGATGTTGGTTAGGTTCTTGTGTTTCAGGTCAGCATGGCTGAGGTCTACGTTATTATTTACGGCGTGTTCTAGGCACTCATTGAATGAATTAAATTGGCCTTCGAATAGTGTTTTTTGGTTTTTTGATGAAATAACATATGTACGCATTGGTTGTAATCCTCATTTGTTGTTTTTAATCAATAGTTGATATAATGGAACCATTGTCAAGCTGAAAAATGCATAAATTATTCACTGGGGTGTGATTTTAAAGTTTGGCTTATGTTGTTTCGCGCCTCTAAAAACCCTACATTTCTGGTATGGATGAGCCTTCGGACAGCGCCGATATTGACGACAATGAAAAGCCCGCAATAGATCGCGGCGCTGATGTTATTCGCGCCTATGCCAAGTCCTTGCCGGACAGTCCGGGGGTTTACCGGATGCTATCCAAGGCGGGGGACGTTCTATATGTGGGGAAGGCGAAGTCCCTGACGAAGCGCGTGCGTTCCTATGCGACGGTGAAGAATTTATCTGTCCGTATTCAGCGCATGGTGGCGCTGACGCATTCGATGGAGTTTGTGCATACCCATACTGAAGTCGAAGCGCTTTTGCTGGAATCCAACCTGATTAAAAAGCTGAAGCCGCGTTATAATGTGCTTTTGCGTGATGATAAATCTTTCCCCTATATATTGATCACAAGCGATCATGATTATCCGCTGGTGACGAAGCATCGCGGCAGCCGCAAGGCCAAGGGGCAATATTATGGGCCGTTTGCGGGGGCGGGGGATGTGAACCGTACGATTGCAATCCTGCAGCGCATTTTCATGCTGCGTAATTGTTCGGACAATGTTTTTGCCGGGCGCACGCGTCCTTGTTTGCAGTATCACATCAAGCGCTGCACTGCGCCGTGCGTGGATAAGGTTAGTAAGGCCGAATATGCCGGTCAGGTGGCGGAGGCTGAAGATTTCCTAGAGGGGCGCAGCGCTGCGATTAAGGAACGCATGTCCGCGCGGATGCAAGAAGCCAGCGACGAGATGAATTATGAGGCGGCCGCCAGTTATCGTGACCGCATCAAGGCCCTGTCTGCGATACAGGCGCGTCAGGATATTAATATTGATGGTTTGGGTGATGCGGATGTTATGGCGCTGGTCGGGGATCAGGGGCAGTCCTGCGTTCAGGTGTTTTTCTTCCGCGCCGGACGCAATCACGGCAACCGATCTTATTTTCCTCGCCATAGTAAGGAGGATACGCCGGAGGTTATTCTCGCGGCCTTTATTGCCCAGTTCTATGAGAATAAGCCCGTGCCGAAAACTGTTCTACTTAATAGTGGGGTTGAGGAAAAGGCGCTTTTAGAGGAGGCGCTGTCGATGAAAGCATCGCGGCGGGTGTCCATTGCCAAGCCGGTGCGCGGGCAGCGTAGGGCGCTGGTTGATTTTGTGGCGCGCAATGCCAAGGCGGCGCTGGCGCAGAATATGGCGGAGCGCGCGAGTGAGGGTAAGCTCTTGCGCGGGGTGGCGGAATTGTTTGGCCTGGATGATCCGCCAAAGCGCATTGAGGTTTATGATAACTCTCATATATCTGGCACCAATATGGTGGGGGGCATGATTGTCGCGGGGGCGGGCGGCTTTAACAAAAGTGCCTATCGCAAATTCAATATAAAGACGGCGGGCGCGTCCGATGATTACGGGATGATGCGCGAGGTTTTGGAGCGCCGCTTTAAACGTGCATTGAAGGATGATGGCGCCGTTGGCGGCAGTGATTGGCCGGATGTGCTGCTGATTGATGGCGGCTTGGGGCAATATAACGCCGTGAAAGAGGTGCTGGAGGAGTATGGCATTTTGGATGCGGTGATGCTGGTGTCCATTGCCAAGGGCGAGGACCGAAATGCGGGGCGCGAGAAGTTTTTCATTGATGGACGCGCACCATTTCAGCTTCCGATTAACGATCCGGTACTGCATTATCTGCAGCGCCTTCGGGACGAGGCGCATCGTTTTGCTATTGGGACGCATCGCGCGAAACGCGTTAAGCAAATTTCTGCATCGCCGCTGGATAATGTGCCGGGCGTGGGCGCAAAACGTAAGAAAGCTTTGCTTCATTATTTTGGCTCCGGCAAGGCGGTATCGCAGGCAGGGGTTGAGGATTTGGAAAGGGTACAGGGCGTATCGAAAGCTATGGCGCAGAAAATATATGACCATTTTCATTGATGGCTTTGCCCAAACTTAATGTAAAAACTTAGTCACAATATTAAAATTGTTTAGAATCAAAAGGATGTAATTTTTTTCTAAATAATTTTCAAATCCTGTATTGCGATGGGATTTTACCCATGCTAGGTTCGCTTCACATCAGTTACATAGTCGTTGCATTTTGAAACGCGCCGTATCACAAGGTCAATAAGGCTTTGCGGTTGGCAAAATTTCTGTAGATAGCAATTTTATACAAACTTTATGAAGCAAGAAGAGGGGGCTTTCTTATGTTCCACCGCGTAAAATCAGAGACAACATCCGAAGAGCAATCTGAGTCAAAAACAAAATTGGAAAACCTCGTTGAGGCACAACAAGAACTAGATGCAGAGTTGGAAGATGCTGCACCGGCCGAAGAAGAAGCCACAAGCCTTGAAGTTGAAGAAACAGTAGAAACCCCAAGCCCAAAAATCGAAGAAAAGGAAATAGAGACCATGAATACCACTGAAGACACATTAGAGACAGCAGAAGAGAAAACACGCCCAGCCATGCCAACAGGCGCATATGGTCGTTCAACACAATCTGCTGTTCGTCCGGGTGGTTATCCTGGTGCGTATCCTGGTGTTGCATATGGCGCGGCGCCTGTGGCTGACCAAGCTGAGGCGACAGACCGCACATTGACAATCGGCGCAGGCATCACAATGTCTGGTGAGATCGAGTCATGTGACAATCTAATCGTTGAAGGTACAGTTGAAGCGGCCCTTAAAGGTGCACGTAACTTAGACATCGCCGAGAGCGGTACATTCTATGGCACAGTAGAAATCGAAGATGCGGTTATCGCGGGTCGTTTCGAAGGTGAATTGAATGTTACTGGTCGCTTGGTATTGCGCTCTGGTGGTTTCATCACAGGTTCAATCGCATATGGTGAGTTGGAAATCGAAGCGGGCGCCGTTATCGATGGTCGTTTGACGCCAATCGCCGCTATGCAGCAAGCTGGCGCAACTCAACCAGCATCACAGCCAAAGGCAAAGCCAGCGCCAAAGGCGAAAGTGTCCAAGAAGGAAGAGCAGCCAGAAGCGGCTAATTCCGAAGGTGCTTTGTTCGCTGCGCAGGCTTAATTTTAAGAGTTTATCCTCCGCGTAAAACACACTAACTAAATCAATATATATAAAGTACACAGCCAGGCGCCTTCGGGGGTCTGGCTGAACTTTGAAGAGTAAAAAACTATGCGTAATAAAATTCTGAGTTTGGGTATTGCCTGCGGCGTTATGTTGGGCGCTTGGGTTGTCTATCATGTTGTTAATAATGGTAGTGAGAACCAAGCCTTTGCTGCGGCGGGCATTAATGGTGCGGGCGTTATTGATGACGCGCGTAAGGAAGATGGGCGCACGGCGCTTCGTCGCTCCATTGCGCATAACTCAGATGAGATTATCAATCTAACGGGACAGCATTTGCGCAGTGTTTTGCAAGAACCTGGATTGGTGCGCCGCGACAGCCCCATCACCATTTGGCAATATCGCAACAGCTCATGTGTGCTGGATGTATATTTCAAAACCACTAAATCCGATGCGTCTTTTGCGCCGGTGGCTCATTATGAAATGCGCGCGCGGGAGACTGGCGCTAGCAATCAAGACGTTAGCGCGACCTGCCTTCCGTCACTTTTGCGCGATAAACATGCGTTTAAAATGGTGGGTGTCAATAGCTTTTATAAGGCTTTGTCTGAGTAAAAAATGCTTTAAATCAATGGTTTATTTTAATTCCATTGTAAAATGTGTTGATTATGGTAAATTGGCTGCAGATTTTAATATATAGGAGATTATTATGGGTGGTTCAGCACAATGTCTTTATGTGAACGACAAGTCTAAGAGCCTTGCAAATGCTTATAAGAGTGCTTTGGAAGAGCGGGGTTATTCCGTGGATATGGATGCGGCAATGTATGAGTGTAATGACGACCTTCCTGACCCAAGTTTTCATCATTTAAAATATAGCAGGCAAGGTGTTACGGGAGAGTTTCAAATAGCCGCTGCTGAAGCAGATGATGGTTATAATCCCCCTAGCTATTCTGGTATATACGTTATACATAGCGGAGGTCATGAAAGCCCGCTTAGTGGTCAAGAGATTATAGCTCAGGACGTAGATCCAGCAGAGATCACTGTTTTTTAATTTTTTCTTTGTAGCTACATAGATCATGAACGATGCATTCACCGCATAGAGGCGTTCGCGCCTTGCAGGTATAGCGCCCGTGTAGGATGAGCCAGTTATGGGCGTGTAGGGCAAATTCATCCGGCACGACTTTCAGCAGGGCTTGCTCGACCTTGTCCGGTGTTTTGCCGCGAGCCAAGTTCATGCGGTTTGATACCCGGAAGATGTGCGTGTCCACCGCCATGGTTGGTTGTCCAAAGACCACGTTTAGCACGACATTCGCCGTTTTACGCCCAACGCCGGGCAGAGCCATAAGCTCTTCACGGGTTTGGGGCACTATGCCGTCGTGCTCCCCCACCAAAATTTCGGCAGCGGCCATCACGTTTTTGGCTTTGGTGTTGTACAGGCCGATGGTTTTGATGTGGCTTTTTAATCCATCTATTCCCAGATCGATCATTTTTTGCGGTGTGTCGGCAATTTTGAACAGGGCCTTTGTGGCCTTATTCACGCCCACATCTGTGGCCTGCGCAGATAGAGTGACCGCCACCAAGAGGGTGTAGGCGTTTGTCCAGTCTAGGTCGCTGGTTGGTTCTGGCGCTTGGCTTTGTAGGCGCGTGAAGAATTCGGTTATTTGTGCTTTCGTCATCTTTTTTGACATAAAAACAACCATCCTGTAAAACTAGTGCTTAAATATTCGATTTCATATTAAACATATAGGGCGATTAATATAGTCATGGACGATAAAAGCTTTGAAATGGCAAAAGAGCTGTTGAAAAACTTAGAGTTTCCCGTTGAGGAAATTCCGCATTCTGTGGGCTATCGTAAAAGTGGTTATCCAGAATTTAGTATTGATTTTAAGCGCCGCGCGGGTGTGACGCCAAAGCGATATCGCAAGCATCACGTTGTGCCAGCGGCGATTGAGGAGGCAAAATTTTATTTGGCGCAAACGGATGCTTCTGTTGATGAGGTTGCTAGTGTGACGGTGTTTGCTACCTCTAAAATAATGTCGAAAATTTTTGAAAAAAGACTAAAAACAAGCCCGCTTGCCTATAGAAAAGAGGCGTATAAATCATTTAATGAGTATTCTGGGTTTAAAAACGAGCGTGAGCAATTTATGCATCAAGCACAATTAGATGTTGTGGAGCGCGCCGCCCCTTTGCTTGTTGATAGTGATATATCTGTGCAGGCAGTTGCGGATGCGGTTGGTGTTAATCGGGTGCGACTGTTTCGTTATTTCAAGGCGGTGCATGATAAATCACCAGATAAGTATCGTAAGCACGCCCGCATTTCCCGTTTGGTTGGTTCGCTCGCGAGCGCCGCTGTTCAAAAAAATGATATTCAGCCATCGTGATTTATACATTTTTATTGCACATATGTACATAATTCAGTAAACATACGGTGGTTTTAGAGTAATTGAGTCGAGTTAAGTTTTATGAGTAACCGTTTTATAGCCTTGAAGAAAAAAATTGAATATATCGGTGATAAAAAAAGTGCGCCGCGATATAAGACTGATAATTTAAATAGTATTTTGTTTAAGTTAGAGGGCTGTTTTAACCGCGCCGCTGAAGAAAAACCGCTTCATAAGGCTTGCGGGAAGCTACAATATCCGCATCCCTTTGGTGAGGGCGTTCTTGATATTAAAGATGAAATAAATGCGCGAGCAGGGCTTGGTAAAAAAAGCGCCACAGAAAAGAACGTGTTTAAAAGTGAGTTTAGAGAAAAACACCCTAAGGTTTCTCAATATATAAATGATTATCGTTTTAAGAAGGTTCAGAAAAACCTGCGCGTTATTGCTCAGGATATTCAAAATCCTGAGACCTCAAATCACTATGATAAGGCCGAGTTAATTGCGGATTTTAATCGTCTTGAAGAGTGCTTCAATGATGCGGTCGCTAAAGGCTGGAATAGTAAGTTTGCAATGAGTTTTAGGCACTCTGTCATTTCTGTCGGTCAAGAAATTGCACGTCTTGATCCTATAGGGAAAATGCCATTCAGATATATTTCTAATGTTTTTGATAAATTAGAAAGTATGGATTAAAGATCCAATACGTCCTTCATAGAATATAGGCCCGGGGTTTGGTTTTTGCTCCAGCTTGCGGCGCGGATGGCGCCTTTTGCGAATAGGGCGCGGTTGGTTGCCTTATGCGTTAGTTCCAAGCGTTCCCCTTCGGCATAGAAAAATGCCGTATGATCACCGACCACATCACCGCCTCTGGCGACAGAAAATCCGATTTGACCATCTTTGCGCGCGCCGGTTTCGCCGTGGCGCGCCCAATCTGCAACGTCTTCCAGCTCGACTTCGCGTCCTGCTGCTGCGGCCTTGCCGATGGCGAGCGCTGTGCCGGATGGGGCGTCGATTTTATGTTTGTGGTGGCTTTCGAAAACTTCGATATCCCAACCATCTTTCAAGCGAGCGCTGGCTTGTTCAACCAAGGCCAAAAGCACGTTCACGCCGATGCTGAAATTTGCGGAATAAACGATGGGTGTTTCTTTTGCCGCGTCGGTCATTTCGCGTTCATCTTCCGCGTTTAATCCGGTGGTGCCGATGATCAGGGCAGTTTTGTGCTTTGCCGCCAACCATATGTGTTTGCGCGTGGCATCGGGGATTGTGAAGTCGATTACGGCGTCGGCCTTTTCGAACAGCTCGTCTGGGTTATCGGTCAGGAAGAAATCAACGTCCGCGCCCTTGATATCAGCGGGCAGGGCGGTGCCGCCTACGAATTCTAGGTTGTCCCAATTTCCGGTGGTGAGTTCTTGCGTTAAAATGGAGCCCACGCGGCCCATGCATCCAACAATTCCGATTTTCATTTTTTCTGTTCCTATATCTTGCATCGAGGTCTCGCAAGGCTTTGCCGCTGCTCGACATAATGTTTTGTATGGCGAATTTTATTCGCCGACAAAACCTAATCTTTTAAATCATCCCAGAATTCACGCATTTTCGAGAAGAAGCCGCTGGATTCGGGGGAGTGCTTGGCGCTTGATTTGCCGTCGCTGATCATGCTGTTTAATTGCTTTAGCAGATCCTGTTGTTTCTTATTCAGGTTCACGGGCGTTTCCACGAAAACCTCAATATACATATCACCTCTGGCGTCGGAGCGCAAAGAGCTCATCCCCTTGCCGCGTAGGCGGAATTGCTGTCCGGTTTGTGCGCCGGGCGGGATTTTTACCTTAGCTCTGGAGCCTTCGATGGTGGGGACTTCTATGTCGCCGCCCAGTGCCGCCTGGGTAACGGGGATGGGCACGCGGCAATGCAGATTAGAGCCATCGCGCTTGAATAATTTGTGTGGTTTAACCGAGAGCAATACATATAGATCGCCGCGCGGGCCGCCGCGCACGCCAGCTTCGCCCTCGCCAGATAGGCGGATGCGTCGTCCGTGATCCACGCCTGCGGGGATTTTAACCTTCAGTGTTTTTTGCTTTTTAATGCGCCCGCCGCCGCTACATTTTTTACAGGGGTTTTTGATTGTTGTGCCCTGTCCGGCGCAACCGGGGCAGGTGCGTTCGATGGTGAAGAAGCCCTGTTGCTGGCGTACGCGGCCTTGACCGCCGCACGTGTCACAGCTTTCCGCGCTTGATCCAGCTTCTGCGCCAGAGCCCTTACAGCCATCGCATTCATCATTTACGGGGATTTTTATTGTGGTTTCTTTACCCTTAAAGGAATCTTCTAAGCTGATCTCCATGGTGTATTGAATGTCTGAGCCGCGCTGCGCACCGCCACGACCACGTGCGCCGCCGCCCTGACCACCCATGAAGTCGCCGAACATATCTTCGAATATATCTGAGAATGCGCCAAACCCTGCGCCGCCGGGGCCGCCCGCGCCGCCGCCAAAGCCCGCGCCCATTGATCCATCAAAGGCCGCAGCGCCATATTGGTCGTAGGCCGCGCGTTTTTGATCGTCTTTTAAGATTTCATAAGCGCCGCTGATTTCCTTGAACTTCGCCTCGGCCTCTGGGTTGTCTTTGTTTTGGTCGGGGTGATATTTCATGGCCAGTTTGCGATACGCTTTTTTAATTTCGTCCGCGCCTGCGCCTTTTTCTATACCTAAAGTTTTATAAAGATCTTTACTCATTTGTCCTTAAACCTGATTTTTTGATGGCCAGAATAATTCGGCGATCTGTGAAAGCCATGACTCATCTGACGGGTTGTTATTATTGTTGGCGGCGTTTGATTGCGCGCTTAATTTTATGTTGTATGTCTTGCGTTTTTCGCTGGTTTTCAAGGCTTCGTATGCATCGCAAATTCTTTGAAAACGCTGACGAGATCCCCCAATATTATGTTGGTTCTGATCTGGG
>CAKZMN010000052.1 GCA_937128575.1 uncultured Alphaproteobacteria bacterium
GATTTTCTTCCTAGTGATGACCAAGCGCAACCCCGCGCCCATGAAATCACATTGAGCACACAACAAAGCCCAAGACACATTAAAAAAAGGGTGTAAAACATGTATTTTACGCCCTTTTTTATTGACAAAATCTATATAGTACAATTATAGTACCAGTTATTAATTTAACGACGTATAAATACGGAGAACTGCGTTGAGTAATTTATCTAAAAGTGAGAGATCACTTGAGTTACCTGCAAGCGAAAAATTGCCAGGAAAATTAGAAAATTGGGGTAAAGGGCTTGTTGTCGCTTTTGGCGTTTTCGCCGTGACGGCTGGAGCACTAAAAGATGAAGCCACGATTATGGTTGATCAAGTTGATATCACCACCTCAGATGGTAAAAAGATTTCAGGCACTGTTTTGAGCGCGCACGAAAGAAATGCCTCAATGCCCCAGCGCAATAACCTGAGAGTCTTGTTCGCAGATAGAAGCGAAAAAACCTTTCACAGGCGCAATGGCGATAATTGGGAACCTGTACAGAAAGATTGTGGGCCGCTTACAGAATATGAAGCGGAAATGGCAAGCCCCGAAGGCATTGCCCCCGCAAGATTAGCGCAGCAATCCGGGCCAGTAATGGGCGCTGGACAATAATCCTAAAACTCTAAAGACACTGGGCCTTATGACGCAACCAGTGATCGGCTAAAACGCAGGCCATCATGGCCTCGCATACTGGCGCGCCGCGAATGCCAACGCAAGGGTCGTGGCGCCCCTTGGTAATAATTTCAGTGTCATTACCCTCTTTATCAATCGTCTGCTTCGGCGTCAGGATGGAACTAGTCGGTTTAAACCCAACGCGCACAACTACATTTTGACCGCTAGAGATGCCGCCCAAAATACCGCCCGCATGATTGGATAGGAAAACCGGATTGCCGTCTTCGGACCTCATTTCATCGGCGTTATCTTCACCGCCAAATTCAACCGTGTCAAAACCGCTGCCGATCTCCACGGCTTTCACCGCATTAATGCTCATCATCGCCTTGGCCAAATCCGCATCCAGCTTGTCATACACCGGCGCGCCTAAACCGGCGGGAATGCCGCTGGCGTGAATTTCAATCATTGCGCCCGCGCTAGAGCCGCTCTTGCGCACTGTATCAAGGTAATCTTCCCAAGTTTTGGCGGCGTCCGCATCAGGGCAGAAAAACGGATTTTTATCCACCTGCCCCCAGCTCCAATTATCGTAGTTAATTTTTTCAGTGCCCACCTGAACCACAGCGGCGCGAATTTGCACCTTTGATCCAATTTGCTCTTCTAATACGCGCCGCGCAATTGCGCCCGCTGCCACGCGCATCGCGGTTTCACGCGCTGACGCGCGCCCACCGCCGCGATAATCTCTATGCCCATATTTTTCTTGATAGGTATAATCCGCATGACCGGGGCGGAACTTGTCCTTAATATCGCTGTAATCTTTAGATTTCTGATCTTTATTGTGAATGAGCAAACCAATCGGCGTGCCCGTCGTCTGCCCCTCAAACACACCAGAGAGGATTTCAACCTCGTCCGGCTCCTTGCGCTGGGTCGTGAAACGGTTCTGACCGGGCTTGCGCAGATCAAGGAACTGCTGAATATAGGCCGCATCCAGCTTTATGCGCGGCGGAACCCCGTCAACCACACAACCAATCGCACCCCCGTGGCTCTCACCAAAGGTCGTATATTGAAACAATGTACCGAAACGATTACCTGACATATGAATAGTATTAGCGGATAAGCGCCTTAGAAGAAACAAGAATTTTTATTGACATAACCCGAGTATTCTTACTATGATCCCTTTTTCGAAACCAAAATTTGAGTAATTAAAAATGAAACGCCCAAATCTACAGAGCATCGCCCTTTTCAATGATCACGCGTCTTTTAAGTATAATCCATACATTAAAAAATCCACGCTTTTTAAAATTGCAGAAGATCATGATTGGACAATAAACAAGATTGATGAGAATTCTTTAGAAATCACAATTCCCAACGGCGAAACATTTGAAGTGGCCGATGGTTTCAGATTTCCCTATGGCATAATAACGACCATGGCGCGCAAGACATTCAATTTCGAAAAAAATCAGAACAAGCTAAAAACTCTAGAGAATAACTAACCCAGCTTCACTTTATCCTTTTGCGTCGACAGCGTGCCCTGATCAATGATCGCGGTGACCGCGTCAAAGAAGCAGGCCCATCCGTTCCGGTTGAGGTTCTAGGCCTGAACGGCACACCAGAGGCAGGCGACGTTCTAAACGTTGTTGAAACCGAAGCGCAGGCCCGCGAAATCGCGGAATACCGTGCAGAGGCTGCCAAGGAAAAACGTGCTGCTGCAGGCGCTGCAACGACATTGGAGCAGTTGATGGCGAAAGCCAAAGACGATGAACAGACTTAAAAAAGTTTATGAGAAAATGGTTGAATTTAAGAAAGAAAAAAATAGTGAAATAGTTATTATGCAAGGAAATGAAATCGTAAAAATAAAGCCTGAATAAGCACTACACCCAACACCGTATATAATTTATTGCTGGTTTCTT
>CAKZMN010000053.1 GCA_937128575.1 uncultured Alphaproteobacteria bacterium
AAGCTTTGCTAAGAAAGTCAAAAATTTCTATGTCATCTGGAAGAGTGAAGTCTTCTTTCAAGAGTCCATTTATTTCAAAGCAGTGTTTAACAAATGTGGGGATGTCAGTCTCTTTAAAGCTATATGTCCGATCAATAAACCTGGAGAGGTATCTACGCCCGTCGAAGCTTGGGCCATAGAGTCCACTGACTGCGTGAGCTAGTTGTTCGGTATCCGTGGCAAGGACGAAAACCAAGTTTTCTACATCGAACAAGTGTTTTACTTCTTCAAGCAATTCCACTGCATAGCTTGGCCGGCATCGATCTAGTTCGTCGATTAGTACAAAGACCGGCATCTCCGTAGCGCTAAGACCGTTTAGCTTCTCTATTAAGCCCTCCAAATTTTTTCTAAACGAGGCTCGGGCGGTTTTTGAAGTCTTGAACCCTGCTAGTATAGCTTCACCAGCAACATCTATGGACGAATTCGTAGCGTCTAAGATTGCTTCGCTATTTACGTCACTTAAATTTTGATCAGATTCGCCCGCTACAAGTTCGGCAAAAGCTTCAACTGCTTCTTGTTTTCTGCCCAAAGCCGCCAATGCCAGACATAACGCCGGATCGTGTGGTTTTCTTAATATGGGGCTTGATGCGTTCTACCAACTCGGCGGCCGCATCAATATCAACACCAGCATTTTTGTACGCGCTATTTTTCATTTTATATCTTCATGTTTTGCATCTTTGATAAGAGATGTTTATAACAATTTTATTGCAATAAACAACCTCTTAACAAACTTGGGTGATCACATGGTCATACTCTATAAGCCTTTTGCTATAGCGCGTACAGTATTTTACGCAGCAATACTCAGTTTTTTTCTCTTATCTGGCCCCGCATTTGCACAAAATGAGTTATATACAGTTGAGGGCGTAGAGGTTGACGCAACGGCGTCCAACGCCTTGGAGGCTAAAGACAAGGCATTTGGCGAAGCGCAGATTAAAGCCTATGAAATACTGTCTCAGCGCATGGTTGATGAAACCGATGTTAAAGCTGTTGCAACGCCTGATTTGTCAGTTATATCAAGTATGATTAATGACTTTGAGGTAACCAAAGAAGAGCTATCCAGCGTTCAGTATCTTGGCACCTATACATTTCGGTTTAATGAACGCGCCGTTGGCCGTCACTTTTCGGTGCAGGGCGTGCAATATACCGATGTCGGCAGCAAGCCGGTTCTAATGCTCCCGTTTTATCAAACAGGAGAGCGCTCGGTTCTATGGTCGCATGGTAATAAATGGATGCAAGCCTGGAATAGAGCGCAGAACTTGCGCGGCGCCGTGCCCGTTGTCCTGCCGCTGGGTGATTTGGATGACGTAAGTGATATTGGTGATGATGAAGCGCTGAGCTATAGAGCGGGCGGGTTATCTAAAATATTAGATCGCTATCAAGCAACAGAAGCCGTAATCGCGATTGCTGTACCTGATCAAAGAATGGTGTCTTCTTTAAATGCTGGTGGGCAAGGCCTAGCGGGATCAATCAGTGTTCATCTATACCGCACGGACCGTAGCCGTCCTGAATACGTGAAAGAAATCACGGTGACGGCCAAGCTTTCACAAACGATCAATAGCTTGTTAGAAGAAGCAGTAAATAAAGTGAATGCAGAGCTGCAACGTGACTGGAAAGTCAAAACCATGGTGCGCCCGAATCAGCAAAATCGCATGCAAGTTAAGGTATCGTTTGCGACAATGGATGAATGGATCAGAACGCAGCGTGCGCTCAAGCGTGTGTCCGGCGTAAATGAAGTGCTGTTGAAATCATTGTCCTCTAAAACGGCGCTGGTTGATATTATCTTTGAAGGCACTGAGCAGCGTCTTCGCTTAGCGCTAGAGCAATCAAATATGACACTGGCCGTGCCGCGCGTAGATGTGTCTAGCATGAGATATAATCCGGGCCGCCGCATCCAGCCAATGGTGCACGAGCTATACCTCAACAGTAACCGCCCTGCGCCTGTTGCGCCCGGTTACTCTCAAAGATTTTAAGGAGAAGGATTCGAAGATGGACACGCAAAAACATGTAGTATTTTGGGCCGCAGCTTTTGCGTTTTTTATCACGCTAGTTTTTCTGTTTAAAGCGGTTCTGATGCCATTTGTCTTGGGATTCGCGATTGCATACCTACTGAATCCACTGATCAATAAACTAGGAAAGTGCGGCCTATCCAGAGGCCCCGCAGCGCTTGTGATACTCTCTATATTTTTTATTACTTTATTTGGGTTTTTAGCTGCAGTTCTGCCTTTGGCCTATGACCAGCTCGTACAACTTTCCGAAGATCTGCCAGGTTATATCGACAATATATGGTCATGGATGAAACCCCTAACCGTTAGGCTGCAAGAGATCACGGGACAAACAGGTGACACAGACATTCAGTCATTATTCCGCGATCATTTAAGCTCCGCAGTGGATGTAAGCCGCGAGGTCGTCAAAAAAATATTGGCAGGTGGTCAGTTCTTCATGGGCATTCTGTCTGTTGCGATCTTCACACCTATCGTTGCGTATTTTGTAATGAAGGATTGGAATAACATATCAAACTGGATGGTGAATTTAATGCCGCGCGATCACAAAAACACAATCATGGGTTTGCTGGAGCAAATTGACGCAAAATTGTCCGGTTTTATCCGCGGGCAAATCAGTGTCGCATTTATTCTTGGCATAACCTATGCCATCGCATTGTCTCTTGCTGGGCTTAAGTATGGTTTCTTGATTGGTCTGCTCTCTGGCCTTCTATCGGTTATCCCTATGGTGGGCTCGGCGGTTGGTTTAATTGTTGCTGTATTGGTTGCATGGTTCCAAAGCGCGGACTGGATGTATGTGCTTATTATTGCCGCTATTTTCTTGGTTGGACAATTCATTGAAGGAAACTTCTTAACGCCCAAAATGATGGGTAAGAACGTTGGTCTTCATCCGCTTTGGATATTCTTTGCACTGCTCGCGGGCGGCGCATTATTTGGCGTGCTGGGTATGTTCTTGGCTGTGCCTGTTGCTGCGGTGGCCGGTGTTTTATTGGCCTTTGCAATCGGCCGTTATAAAACCAGTAGCTTCTACAAAAAGACACCGGCGAAGAAGCCTAGAAAAGGCAATAAGAATGCGACCTAAGATTCAATCTGAAGCGCAGCAAATCCCCCTTGATTTCAAGGGGCGCACCGCGCTAGGGCGTGAAGATTTCTTAATCGGTCCCGGGAATCAAGATGCTGTAAATTGGATAGACCTCTGGCCGGATTGGCCTGCCCCTGTTTTGGTAATCAACGGCCCAGCCGCCAGTGGCAAATCTCATTTGGCTGCGGTGTGGCGTGATCTAACGGGCGCGGAAATGATCAAGCCGGAAATGCTTTTGTCACAAACGGCAGATGAACTTGCGCAGGTCGGTGAATATCTTGTCCTCGATGGCATTGATCCATGGCTAGGGGAGCGCGAAGCAGAAACAACACTTTTTCACCTATATAATATTTTCAAGGAGGAACAGCGCACCTTTTTGATTACGACGCGCATGGCGCCCTCGCATGCAGACTTTGCTATTGCTGATTTAGCTTCACGTTTTCGCGCCGCGCCCTTGGCGACCATTCATGCGCCCGATGATATGCTTTTAGGCTCAGTTTTGATCAAGCTATTCAGCGACCGCCAGATGGCTGTTGGTAATGATGTTATTAAATATATTCTGCCGCGCATGGAGCGATCCTTCACAGCGGCGCGGGATATAGTTGAGCAGGCGGATAAGCTGGCCCTGTCGCGAAAGCGCGGAATATCTGTGCCGTTAATGCGTGAGGTTTTAACAGCCCTGCAAGACGATTAAGATAACCTTTGCGGTTCAATCAGATCGATTAGCTCATTATCACCAGGCTGAATAGCGCTCCATTTATCTGCGCCAAGATTTAGAACGCTTAGTGTCGCTGGGCGGTATCCGCCGCTCATTAGGCGCGTCAGTGAATCATTGTCACCTTCCGCCGCGAGCATCGCCGCCAACTGATATATGCCTGGATTATGCGCAATAACCATCAATGTCTGAACATCGTCATTTGTCTCTTGAATGAAATTAAGCAAATCACCGCAAGGGCTGTTATATAATGGTTCTGGCTTTTGCGTTTTTACGCCCTCCAAAAATAACTGCTCTAATGTTTGCTGCGTTCGCTTGGCGGGAGAGCAAAAAATATAGTCTGGCGTGTAGTTCTGTTTTTTGATCAAAAGCCCCAGCGCCGCCGCATCATTCGCGCCATCATCAGTTAGGCTGCGCTCTCTATCTGGGCCTGAGTCAAAACCGCGCGCTTCTGCATGACGAAGTAGTAAAAGTCGTTTCATATTACTGGGCGTTCCTTACTTAAAACCTTCTGAGCCTTCAGATACTTTGAACAGCTTGATTTCATTGTCTTTAAGACCGATCGCCAAAGTGCCTTTTTTAAGCTCCTGCGCGTACTGCCCAAAAACTTCATAGCGCCAACCCTTCATAATGTTGATGTCCGGCGCATCTTCAATCGCCAGTGTTTCAATATCATCCTTGCCTGCAACCAATTTGGTTGCAACGTCATTATCCGCGCATTGCACTTTCAATAGCAATTTAAGCATATCAATCGTTGAAGAAATATTGGGGGGGAGCTGCTTCTTTTTTACAACTTTAGGCCAAGTCGATTTATCAGATTTTTCGGCTTGTCTGATAATCTTCAAAAGCATATCGCCTGTGTTGCCATTGGCTAAATCTTTGGACACATTTCTGATCTTCGATAAATGCTTGGCATCCTTTGGAGCCTGTGAGGCCATGTCTGCCAGCGCATCATCGCGTAAAACCCAAGGGCGAGGGATGTCTTTATCCTGCGCTCGTTTTTCACGCCACGCGGCTAAATCGCGGAGAATGGCAAGTGTCTTCGGTTTAGGGGAGCGTATCTTTATGCGCTTATAGGCATCTTCTGGCAGGTTTTCGTATGTAGCTGGATCATTGAGTATTTCTTTTTCCTGAAACACCCAAGAGGTGCGCCCGCGCTTTTCAAGCTCTTGTGATAAATGATGATAAATATCAACCAAATGAGTAACATCGCCCAAGGCGTAATTAAGCTGTTTTTCAGATAGTGGGCGGTTGGACCAATCTGTAAATTGTGAGCTTTTATCGATTTGCGGGTTAAGGATGTTTTTCACAAGGCCTTCATAACCAACAGAGTCGCCATAGCCACAAACCATAGCGGCAATTTGCGTATCAAAGAGCGGCGTTACGACTTTGCCCATAAGGCGATAAAAAATCTCCATATCCTGACGCCCGGCATGAAAAATTTTCAAAACTTTTTCATTAAGCAGCAAATCAAATAAGGGCTCTAGATCTAGTTGCCCCTCAATTGGGTCAATGGCCTTGGCATCTTTATCAGGGCCACTAAGCTGGATCAGGCAAAGCTTAGGATAATAGGTCTTTTCACGCAGGAACTCAGTGTCAATTGTGACAAAAGGTTCGTGCGATAATTTTTTGCAAAAATGAAGGAGTTCGTCTTGGTTTTTTATAATCATTACAGATTTCTACAGTCTCTATCTGTAATAGCCAAGGGGTTAGGACGAAAAAAATGATAATAATTATTTACGAATATAGGATTTCAGGGGTATAACTCTCGCCATGCATGACTTTAGAACACATAACTGCGCCCAGCTCCGCAAAGACGATGTTGATCAAACAGTACGTCTATCTGGCTGGATTCATAAAATCCGCGATCATGGCGGCGTTTTGTTTATTGACCTTCGCGATACATATGGCCTGACCCAGTGTGTCATCGAGGAAGGCTCGCCTTTGATTGAAACGGTTGGGAGCTGGCGAAACGAGTCGGTGATTACCGTAACGGGCAAGGTAAAGGCGCGTGACGATGCCGCTGTTAATCCCAAGATGGAAACGGGCGAGATTGAGCTTTATATCGATGAAGCCGAGCTTCAGGGCGCGGCGGACGTTATTCCGTTCCAAGTCGCGGATGAAGATGGTGCAGGCGAAGAAATTCGCCTTAAATATCGCTATATCGATTTGCGTCGCGAAAAAATGCAGAAAAATATTCGCCTGCGTAACAACGTGACGCGCTCCATGCGTGACCGTATGCACAGCCAAGATTTTCAAGAATTCCAAACACCAATTCTAACTGCAAGCTCTCCCGAGGGCGCGCGCGATTACTTGGTGCCATCACGTTTGCACCCGGGCAAGTTCTACGCGCTGCCGCAGGCGCCGCAGCAATTTAAACAGCTATTGATGATGTCTGGTTTTGATAAATATTTCCAAATCGCACCATGTTTCCGCGATGAAGACGGCAGAGCAGACCGTTTGGCTGAGTTCTATCAGCTTGATGTTGAGATGAGCTTCGTAACCCAAGAAGAAGTCCACGCAACAATACAGCCCGTTATCCAAGGTATCTTTGAAGAGTTCGCAGACTTCACAGGCGACAAGCGCAAAGTCGAGTGGATGCCTAATCTCGCATACAAAGACGCCATGCTGAAATACGGTTCTGATAAGCCCGATCTTCGTAATCCACTCGAAATTGTTGATGTGACCGATGTGTTCGCGCGCGACGATGTTGAGTTCAAAGCCTTTAAGGGCGTAATTGCTAGTGGCGGCGTTGTGCGCGCTATCCGCGCCCCTAATGTAGCTGATCAACCACGTAGCTTCTTTGACAAGCTAAATAGCTGGGCGCAGGGCGAAGGCGCACCAGGACTTGGCTATGTTCTGTTTAAGGACGGAGAGGGCGCAGGCCCTATTGCTAAATTCATCCCAGCCGCTGCGCAAGGCGCGCTTAAAGAGACGGCTGGCCTTCAAGATGGTGACGCTATTTTCTTCGTTTGTAACAAAGAAAAAGATGCTGCTAAATTTGCAGGCAAGGCGCGTGATGCCATTTGTGATGCTCTGCCAGAGGGGCACGAAGCGCAGCGCGAAAGCGGCACGTACAAATTCTGTTGGATCGTTGATTTCCCGATGTATGAATTCGATGAAACAGCGCAGAAAATTGATTTCTCTCACAACCCATTCTCAATGCCGCAAGGTGGAATGGCGGACTTAGAGAATAAAGATCCTGAAGACATCTACGCATGGCAATATGACTGCGTTTGTAACGGGTTTGAGCTGGCCTCTGGCGCGATCCGTAACCACAAACCAGAAATCATGGAAAAGGCCTTTGGCCTTGCCGGATATGGCAAGGACGTCTTGGAAGCGGAATTTGGCGGCATGCTAAACGCTATGCGCTATGGCGCGCCGCCGCATGGTGGTTTGGCCTTCGGCCTAGATCGTATTGTGATGCTTCTGGCCGATGAGCCAAACTTGCGTGAGGTCTATGCCTTCGTGATGAATGGCCAGTATGAAGACCAAATGATGGCCGCGCCATCTCCGGTTAAGCCTGATCAGCTAAAGGATCTTCATCTAAAACTAAATCTGCCCAAAGAAAAATCAGAAGCTGCGGCTTAAATTTTTTGTGTTTGATTGATGTTTTAGCAATCTCGCTGTAGCGTGATTGAGAAGTTTATCTATCAACTCAAATGAGGCACATCATGAGCGAAGAGCAAAAACCTAGCGCAAAAACCTTTAACAGCAGCACAGATTCTGTTCAGCTCATTTATGTTTTATATCTAGCGGGACTTCTAACTGCAGGCTTCACCGCCGCCATTGGCCTTGTGTGGGCATATCTGGAGCGCGGCAATGCAAATGAAATGCTAGCGTCGCACTACACGTTCCTGATCCATAGCTTCTGGAAAGGGTTTCTTATCCTAATCGGTGGCACAATCATCACGCCGTTTGTTCCAATTATAGGTTTTTTGATTTGGGCGTTTTTATTTGTTTGGTTGATCGCTCGGATGATTAAAGGACTAAAAGCTGTAAGATCTGATCAGGCAATAGAAAATCCAGCGCGCTGGGGCTTATAATCTAGGCTCTTCTGGCTCTAGATCAGTTATTTCATCCTCATCTAGCTCGTCGCTATCATCTGAAGAGTTCTCATCCTCGTCCTCAGTGTCGCCATCTTCATATGTGCTTTTTTTCTGTTTCTTGTTTTCTTGCGCGTCAGCCTTAAAATCATCAGATGGTTTCTTCTTGCGCCCAAAACGATTTTTAAAGGCCGCCAAAAAAGCCATGTAGCGGTCATAAATACTTGTGGTTTCTGCGCGCACCTCTTCTTCCATTTCAACTATTCTAGAAACGTGAGGCATACGGTTTTCTTCTAGGTCTTCTTTGATGTTTGTTATCTTTTCGCGAGATTCTTGAATTGAGCTCTTAACTGCGTCAAATTTCTGTGCGTCTGCTGGCGCTAAAGTTTTTAACTTGCGATCAATATCCTCTTCAATTCTATCCAAATATGCCAAGCTGGAATTAATTATAGCGAGCGCTGCCCATAGTTTTTGAATGAATTCAGCAAATTCTTCTAAAAATCGTCTGATGCGCTCGCGTTTTTCGATTTCGGATTTTAGCTCCTTCAGTCGCGCCCCTTTAATGGCATATTTTTGTTCGATGCCAGCAGGTAGAACAACGGCCAAAATTTCACCAGAATCGCGATAAGCAATTTCATTCTGCCAGCGCACAAAATTACGCAGAGCAGGGGGCAAAGCATTGGTGTTTTCAAATAAACTACCAACCTCTTTTTCTTCTATATCTTCATATATATCGTCAACGAAATCTTTCTGCGTTGAAATATGAAGCCGCACAACATCTTCAAATGTCATAATGTTTTCTGATGCTACGTCGTAGCTGCCCATTAATTTTTCGCTCATTGCGCTAAAAATACCTTCAAGAAAAATGAATAAATTAGATCGTTACAATACGACATATGAAAAATTTATGCAATTTAGAGAGGTCTCACACAGCAGACAAGAAGAAGCCCGGTTCGTTTGGGGTTTGGAGGGGGGGTACGAACCGGGCTTGGGGGATCCCGTCTGCCTTTGGGGTTTGGGTCTCGGGTTAGGAGGGGCGGCAGACGGTTTGGGTTATTTCTATATGTCTATGCTTGGGCGCTATCCTTATCGTTTGATTTAAACATCGCTTCAAATTTATCTT
Organism: uncultured Alphaproteobacteria bacterium; assembly: GCA_937128575.1. Taxonomy (GTDB): domain Bacteria; phylum Pseudomonadota; class Alphaproteobacteria; order Micavibrionales; family Micavibrionaceae; genus JAGRKE01. Next base: position 9,005 of record CAKZMN010000053.1, read on the forward strand.
CTGGGCCGTAGCTCTGCAGACCAAGACTTGCGCTAATTCTGATTTCTATATTATTCCAAATCATGGACAAGTTATTCAAACGAAGCGCCATTTTCTGTGCGCGATCTAGAATGCGATCAGCGGCAGTATTGGGAAGAAGTAAAACAAATTCATCATCAGATAGGCGCGCCGCCACATCCATGTTTCTGATTTCTTCTGACAAAATTTGAGAGACAAGCTTAAGGCTAGATTCTGCTGCCGCCGTGCCGTGCTTACTTTCAACATTTGTATGGCTCTCAATTTCAATCAAAATCAATGTGCCAGAATTCTCGTGATTTCTTTTAGCGCGTGATAATTCTCTTTTAAATACCTGCTCAAAGCCGAGGCGATTACTTAGTCCCGTTAGCTCGTCTGTTGTGTTGATGCGCTCTAGAGCTGCAATGCGTTTATTTTGTTGTAAGATTTTTTCTTCAGCGCGCTGGATTGTGCCTCGCGCCTTTTCAAGCAATGAAACTGTATTGTGAATGGTGTTTTTCAAGCCCGTATTGTCGCGGCTATGTTCTGTTAGCACGTCAAATATATCTTGAGTACCTTCTAAAAAACCGTTGTTGCGCGTTAGCTCAAGTTGTTCCTTATTGGAAATCGCGGTATGAAGCCCCGCATGCTCGGATTGCTTCATCGAATTTCTATGTTGTATAAAATCTGTAGTCATCGATTTTGTCCTTGTTGCAAGCTTTAGCAAATTTCCTTTGTGCTAACAGTACTTGCGAAGATCGTGCCAAAGAAAAAAAGAGTGTTTTTATATATTTATCAGCACCTTATGCGATTGCGTTTTGTGCCCTAATGGTTAATAAGGCGTTAATATTACGGAAAACTAGGCTGAATTTACCTATCCTGACAGGCATAGTTTTCCCCCTTGGCCAGTAATGCTGTTCAAAAACGTCTTATTGCTTTGCGCCTAATGGTGTTTCCGGTATGATTTACATCTAATTTCAAAAGGATGTTCTATCTATATGTCATTTGTTTCTAAACGTCTTTCATCCCTCGCGCAGGTCGTGCTATGTAGCTCAGTAATGCTTTTTGCAGGCAACCAAGGAGCATTTGCCACAGAAATTCTTGACCCTGCCCGTGAAGCGGGGCTTTCGCCGCATAAGGCGCTTTATGAAATAAAACTTGTCGGCACGCGCAGCGGCTCTCAAATAGTGAACATAAGCGGGCAAATGCTCTATGATTGGCAGCCTTCCTGCGAAGCATGGATATCTAGCCACCGTTTTGACTTAACCTATGAATATGCCGACAGCCCGGCCATGCGCATTACTAGTGATTTTTCAACGCATGAGACCTTTGATGGTAAGGAAATGAATTTCAGTTCTCAAAGAAAACGCGACGGTAAATTGTTTGAAGAGGTAAGAGGGCGCGCCACAAAAAATGAAGATGGCAAAGGTGAGGCTGCATATTCTCTTCCGAAAGACACTACATATGACATCCCCGAAGGCGGACTTTTCCCGATGGGGCACACACTTGGCATGATGCGTAGCCTCAAAGCAGGCAAGAAATTTTATAACGCCACTATCTTTGACGGCAGCGATAATGAAGGGCCGGTGAATGTAAATATTTTCATGGGCAAAAAGGTAAATGCGCTGGCAGAGATAGAGCCTACAGCAGACCTAGACACAACGCTTTTAAATACGCCTGCACATCAGGTGCAGCTTGCGTTTTTCCCCCTCAGCGATGCGTCGACGACATCTGATTATGAAATGGACCTGGTTTTCCACGAAAATGGGGTGATTAGTGATATGCTTGTGCGGTACGAAGATTTTTCTGTCTCGCAAAAGCTAGTGGCGCTAGAGCGCTTAGATGACGATGCGTGCGATGGCGTGAAAAGCGAGGAATAGTATTTTCTTCTGAAAAAATGGTGTGGTTTAATAGTTTAGCAATACCATTAATGTAGGTTAATTAATCGGGTTTGGGTTCAAGGAAAGTATAAGGGGCACATGAGCAAAAAAGTTCTCATTGTTGAAGATAACGAATTAAACATGAAGCTGTTCCACGATTTGCTGGAGGCACATGGCATCGACACCGTCGAAACAAGCGACGGACATCAAGTTTTAGACTTGGCCAGAGAGCATAAGCCCAATCTCATTTTAATGGATATTCAGCTGCCGGAAATTTCTGGACTCGATGTTACGCGCTGGCTCAAGGATGATGAAGAGCTTAAACACATTCCCGTGGTCGCAATAACCGCCTTTGCTATGAAGGGCGATGAGCAAAAAATCCGTGATGGTGGCTGCGAAGACTACATATCTAAACCAATTTCTGTGACGCGCTTCCTTGACGTAGTCGATAGCTATTTAGGGGACAAGTAAACCATGTCTGCACGTGTTTTGGTCGTCGATGATATTTTGCCTAATGTAAAGCTCTTGGAAGCCAAGCTAACCAGCGAGTATTATGAAGTTTTAACCGCAACAAGCGGCAAAGAAGCTTTGGAAAAGGTGGAGGCGGAAAGCCCTGATATTGTTCTGCTCGACGTTATGATGCCCGGCATGGATGGGTTTGAGGTCTGTTCGCGCATTAAGCAAAATCCAGCATTGGCGCATATCCCCGTCGTGATGGTGACCGCCCTTACTGATACACAAGATAAAGTGCGCGGCCTTGAATCTGGCGCGGATGACTTCCTGAGCAAACCAATTAATGACACGGCGCTTATGTCGCGCGTGCGTTCGCTCGTTCGGTTGAAGATGACGCTTGATGAATGGCGCGTGCGAGAGCGCACAGCAAACCAACTCGGCGTGGTTGAGGAAACCTCTCATGCAATGATGGAGTCCTCGGAAAAGGCGCGCGTCTTAGTAATTGAAGACAAAGATTTTGAACATAAGAAAATTGAAGAAGCGCTCGTTGTTGATAAACATGATGTTTTGGCCGCGCGCTCCGGCGCGGAAGCTATGGAGCTAGTTGCTAGGCAAGAATTCGACCTGTTTGTTGTGAGCTTGAATTTAGATGATGAAGACGGCCTAAGGCTTTGCTCTCATCTCAAATCTAACGAGCGCACGCGGGCTGTTCCGATTGTAATGATTGGTAACGAAGAAGACATGCCGCGTATTGTCCACGGGCTAGATATCGGCGTTCATGACTATGTATTGCGCCCGGCTGACCGTAATGAACTTCTGGCGAGGGCGCGCACCCAAATTCGCCGCAAGCGCTTTCAGGAGCGTCTGCGCTCTTCCTACGAAGTAAGCCTTTCCATGGCGCTGACCGATAGTTTAACGGGCCTTCATAATCGTCGTTATCTTGAGGTGCATCTTGAGAAATTGATGGAGAAAAATCAAAGCACTAAAAAATCTTTGGCGGTTTTATTACTCGATATTGATCATTTCAAAGCCGTGAATGATACGCACGGCCACGGCGCGGGAGATGAAATTCTTAAACAATTTGCGACGCGGTTAAAAGACAATCTACGTAGCTTTGATTTAGTGTCTCGCTTAGGCGGAGAAGAATTTGTAGTGATCTTACCCAACGTGAGCGCGGAGCGTGCATATCTAATTGCTGAGCGTCTTCGTCGCGCTATTGCAGACACTCCCTTTTTGTGCAACGTGCCAGATGGCTCATTGAAAATTTCTACGTCTATTGGTGGTGTTCTCATTCATCAACGCGTCCACGCGGTTGAGGCGGTTCTAGAGCGCTCCGACAAGGCGCTATATGATGCAAAAGACGGCGGAAGAAATTGTGTTGTATTTGAAGAAAAGGGGAAGCTAAACCCGGATGATTATGAACAGCAATCACGCCCCTTCATTAAATAACTCAAAACAGCGTTATGCATACAAAAAAGCGAACCCTAGAAGGCTCGCTTTTTTTAAATCCTAGATTGAAGAAAAAACTTAGTTTTTCTTCGAAGGTGGCATTTTCTTTTCCACAAACATAACGTGGACGCCCTTTTTCCCTGTGGCTTCATTAACAGCCCATGGGTCAAACTTCTTCTTTTTAATCTTATATTCCGCGCGTGTGCTGCGCTTTGCGTAATAGCGGTACCCTGTACCTGCTTCGCTCTCTAATCGTACTTTGACGGTTGAACCTTTAGCCATCTTTTTTAACTCCTTGTATTCGAAGATCCGTTATATGCGGTATTTCAGAAAAAATGTCAAGCGTTTGAGGCTTAACTATCGCTCTTATTTTTGTTTTGTTTCTTCTTTTTATGCTTCGGCGTCGTTTTCTTCTTCTTTTTACGCTGAAAATCTTGAGGTTTTGAAGGCTTGTTGCGAAGATTTCTCCGTGCCTCTTGCTCTGCATTAGAAGGCTTAAATTCCACCCCTGGTACTTGCGCGCCTTTTTCGTGCCCAACCAAATTCAAAACCGTACTACCGGTCAAACCGTCAGCCTCTTTTAATTTAACGGTAACAGGCGCACCCAGTTGGAAAATGCGGCGGCTTTTGCGGCCAATAAGGGCGTGCGCCGCCTCGTCATGGATATAATAGTCATCGGGTAGAGATCGCATAGGAACAATGCCGTCCGCGCCGCTCTCATCCAGCATAACGAATAAACCGAATCTTGTGACGCCGGTAATTTTGCCTTCAAATTGCGCGCCAACATGCTCAGAAAGAAACGCAGCCGTGAAACGATCAACGGCGCTGCGCTCTGCCACCATTGATGTGCGCTCGGTGGTTGAAATATGCTGACATATTTCCTCAATGCGCGCGACTTCACCAACATCAATGCCGCCCTTGCCAAGCCCATAGGCCGCGACTAGGGAACGGTGAACCAGTAAATCCGCATAACGACGAATGGGGGATGTGAAATGCCCATAACGCTCAAGCGCTAAGCCGAAATGGCCTTTGTTATTAGAGCTATAAACCGCTTGTGATTGCGTGCGTAAAATGACTGTGCTGATAAGAGAGCTATAAGGCAGCGTCGCGGCTTTTTGCAAAATGTTATTTATCTGCGATGGTTGCACCACTTGCCCCTTGGGCATGGAAAGGCCAAAGCTTTCGATAAATTCACGCGCGCTATCAAGCTTTGCCGGGCTAGGGCGCTCATGAACGCGGTAAACGCATGGGAATTTCTCTGGCGCGCGCTTGTCTTCTAGCGCACTTGCCGCGGCAACATTGGCCAAAATCATGAATTCCTCAACCAGCTTGTGCGAATCCAGACGCATGCGCTTGGTTACGCCCGTCATATTGCCCTTGTCATCGATAATGATCTGACGCTCTGGCAAATCAAGATCAAGCGCGCCGCGTTTGTGGCGAGCCTTGTCTAAAACTTTGTAAGCTTCGTAGAGTGGATTAATCACCGAGATTTGATCATGTTTTTGTGTATCAAAGGCGGTTTGCACTTCTTCATATATTAGTCGCGCTTCGGAGCGCATCAGGCCGCGCACAAATTTGTACTTCTTAAGCTGACCTTCATTGTCGATCCACATATGCGCCGCCAAACATGCGCGGTTTTCACGCGGACGTAGGGAGCATAAATCATTAGATAAAGCCTCGGGCAGCATGGGTACAACGCGGTCAGGAAAGTACGTGGAGTTTCCGCGGCGCTGCGCTTCATCATCTAGCGGGGTCTCTGTCTGCACATAATGCGAGACATCGGCAATCGCGACAATTAAATGAAAGCCCGTCTCAGTTTTCTCGGCAAAAACCGCATCATCAAAATCGCGCGCATCTGCACCATCAATCGTAACAAGTGGTATTTGGCGCATATCTTCGCGCCCCTTAAGATCGGGGACTTTGAGGTTCTCTGCATCCTTAAGAACGCGGGCAGGAAATTTTTCCTTTAAGCCCTGTTCATGCATGCTGATGATACTAATTGCTTTTGGATCATCTCGCTTGCCAATAACCTCTACAACGCGCGCTCTTTTCTTGCGGCCATTGGATGGTTGAATCTCACCAACAACTAAATCGCCATCATCGGCGCCGCCCATTTCAGACTGAACAACTTCATATTCATCGCGTGACTTTTTATCGGCGGGCTGCAGAATTGCGCCTTTTTTATGAAAGCGCAGCATACCCATAACTTGGTTTTGCGGCGTGTCCATGCGCTTGATACTACGCGCTTCATATAGCTCGGGCGTTATGCGTTTAAGGCGCACCATAACGCGGTCACCTTCGGCAAAGGTTGAGTGCCCTTTTTTATCTGGCGCTATTTCAATGCGTGGGGCTTTGCCGCGCACCGCATCATCCCATTCAACGGGAATGGCAAATACATCGCCGTCTGTGTCGACGCCGTTAATTTCTACCACGCATACTGCGGGCAGGCCGGCGGGAATGGTGTATGTGCCGCCCTGTTTGGTAACGGAGCCTTCATTATAAAGCTCCTTCAAGATTTTTTTCATAGCAACGCGCGGGCCGCTTCCCTTTAAATGGAAGGCCTTCGCAATCTCTCGCTTTGTAACAGGCGCGGGAGAATTGCTGATGAATTCTAGTATTTTTGATTTATTCACTTAAGCACTTTTCTTTTTGGTCGAAGATTTTTTCTTCGTGGCTTTTTTCTTCGTGGGCTTCTTTTTGGCGGTTGTTTTTTTAGCGCCGCCAGCGGCCGCTTTTTCTGCTTTTGCCTTTTCACGCGCGGCGCGTTTAATAGCGCCCTCCGCGATAACTTCTACGGCGCGGTTCATGCCCACATGCATGACATCGTCATCTTTAGGCAGTGACGTAAACACATTATTGTGCTTCAAGAACGGTCCAAAGCGGCCAATGCCGGCCTGGATCATCTTGCCAGTTTCTGGATGCTCACCAACATCACGGGGCAGGGCAAGCAAGCCAAGCGCCATTTCCAAAGTAACATCTTCAATGCGGGTACCTTGCGGTAGACCTTGACGCTTTGGCGCAGGTTTTTTGGGCTTGGGTGGCTTTTTAGGCGCTTTTTCGCCGGCCTTCTTCGCCACTTTTTTGGCCTCTTTCCAAAGCTCTATATCGGCCTCGTACACTTCCATACGCTTGGCTTCTTCTTCCGCGGTTTCCTCTGGCGCGTCAATTTGAACGTAAGGGCCATAGGGGCCGCGGCGCAATGTAACGGTGCGCCCAGTTCCGGGGTGCTTACCTAGCTCTTTTGGTTGATTGCTTAATGCGGCGGCCTCATCGGACTCATCGCCATCACCCGGTACCACCAAGGGGCGCGTGAATTTACAGTCAGGATAATTTGAACAGCCAATGAAGGCACCAAATTTACCAAGCTTCAAACCCAAACGGCCATCGCCATGTGTTTCGGCGCATGCGCCGCATTTGCGCACTGTTTCCATCGTTTGGTTTTCACCAACAGGGAAGAAATGCGGGCCTAGCTCTTCATCAAGGTAATCAATGACATTCGTGATGGTTAGATCTTTTGTGCCGTCTACCGCTTCTTTGAAATCAACCCAGAACAGGCGTAGCATTTCTTTCCATGCCACATGGCCAGACGCAATCGCATCCAGCTCTTCTTCTAAATTGGCGGTGAAGTCATAATCCACATAGCGCGTGAAAAACTTACCTAAGAAGGTCGTGACAAGGCGGCCTCGATCTTCGGGAATGAAGCGCTTTTTATCCATGCGCACATAATTACGATCACGCAAAACTTGTAAGATAGAGGCGTAGGTAGAAGGGCGGCCAATGCCAAGCTCTTCCAATTTTTTAACAAGCGTCGCTTCGGAATAACGCGGCGGAGGCTGCGTGAAGTGCTGGCTTGGATCAACATCAACCAGCTTGGTTGCATCACCGTTATTCATTGGCGGTAAAATGCGATCGCGATCATTTTTCTTTTTGTCTGCATTATCATCGTCATCTTCGTCCGTGCTTTCCTGATACAAGGTCAAGAAACCATCAAACTTCACAACCGAACCATTGGCGCGCAAAACAACATCATCTGTACCATCGGAAATATCAACGGCGACCTGATCAAGGATCGCATTTTCCATCTGGCTTGCCATGGTGCGCTTCCAGATCAAATCATAAAGCTTGCGCTGGCTGTCATCCATCGGCCCGCCATCACGGCCCGGCAGTTTAGATAGGTCCGTTGGGCGAATAGCTTCGTGCGCCTCTTGGGCATTCTTCGCTTTAGACTTATATAGCCTAGGCGCATCAGGCAGATAATTATCGCCATATTCTTTTTTAATCACAGATCGTGCTTGCTTCACCGCATCTTCAGATAGGGTGGTGCCATCAGTTCTCATGTAGGTAATAAAACCGGCTTCATACAGCCCCTGCGCAACGCGCATTGTGTTGGATGCGGAAAAGCCCAGTTTGCGAGCGGCTTCCATTTGTAGCGAAGATGTAATGAACGGTGCAGAAGGGCTGCGGCGCGCTTGTTTTTTCTCAATTTTTTGTATCTTCAGGCTTTTTTGGCGAATGCGCTGAGCGGCTTTTTCGGCGGCATCTTCAGAACCTAAATCAAATTTATCAAGCTTATTACCCGCCAAGTGCGTAAGGCGCGCCACAAAAGGTACACCATCAGATGTATGAAGGCGCGTTTCAATGCTCCAATACTCGCGTGGATCAAAGGCTTCAATCTCTGACTCGCGCTCACAAATAAGGCGCAATGCAACAGATTGAACGCGGCCAGCAGAGCGAGAGCCTGGAAGTTTGCGCCATAAAACTGGAGAGATGTTAAAACCCACCAAGTAATCAAGTGCGCGGCGCGCAAGATAGGCATCAATTAAATGCTTGTCTAAGCCGCGTGCATTTTTAAATGCATCTTGAACGGCCGATTTCGTAATTTCATTAAATGTAACGCGGTGAACTTCGCGTCCTTCAAGCAAGCCGTCTTCTCTTAAGATTTCTTGAACATGCCAAGCGATAGCTTCTCCTTCGCGATCCGGATCCGGCGCGAGGTAGATGGCTTTGGCTTTTTTAACAAGCTTACGAATGTCATTTACATTTTTCTCTGCGCGCTCACCGAGCTGCCACTTCATGGCAAAATCTTCATCGGGTAAAACCGATCCGTCTTTACCAACCAAATCACGTACATGACCATAAGAGGCAATAACGTTGTAATCAGGGCCAAGATATTTATTGATGGTTTTCGCTTTTGCAGGCGACTCAACGATGACTATATTATCCGCACTCACGGTTTTTATCCTTAATCTTATTGCTCTTGCAGAAGGCTAACTTTACCTCCTGGTAGGCGTTTCACGCGTCCGGCGAGCTCCAATTCTAACAAAGAAGTCTGCACGGCTGGAATACTCAAATGACACGCTCGGATCAATTCGTCAACCGTGATCGCGCTAAAGGACAATTGAGAAAGAATGGTTTCTTGCACGTCTGGCGCTAAATTTTCCTCCAGCGTGAAGTCGTTTGAAACGGGAGGGTGTATGAATGGTTTTGGTTCGTATGACTCGCGTAAGCTCTGCCCTGAAAAATTATTTATGGCTTCTAATATATCCTGTGCATGACGCACGAGGGTGGCGCCTTCACGTAGTAAATGGTTTGGTCCTGCCGCGCGTGGATCGAGGGGGGAGCCGGGAACGGCATAAACATCGCGGCCCTGTTCACCAGCAAGACGCGCCGTGATGAGAGAGCCAGAGCGCATGGTGGCCTCAATAACAATAACGCCTTTAGATAACCCCGAAACAATGCGGTTGCGGCGCGGGAAGCTGGCGGCAAAGGGCTTTTGCCCAAGCGCGCTCTCCGCGATAATAAGGCCGCGTTCTTTTATTTCTTCATAAAGTCTCGTGTTTTCCTCGGGGTAAATAACATCAATACCGCCCGCCACAACGGCGATGGTGCCCGCATCAAGCGATCCCTGATGCGCGGCTGTATCAATGCCGCGCGCCAAACCAGATACAATAATTTGATTATGCTGACCAAGATCACGCGCCAGAGTTTGCGCCATCTTACGACCATTAACGGAGGCATTGCGCGCACCAACCATGGCAATGCAGTGCTGGTTCATTAATGTTGGGTTACCCAAAACACTAATCACAGGGGGGGCGTCATCAATGGCGCCAAGCGCGAGCGGGTAGTTAGGGCAGCGCGCCGTTATGATGTCGCCGCCAATTTTGCTCAAGGCTTCGTATTCTTTTTTAATCGCGTCTGCGTCCGGCGCAACTAAAGGTTTTTTTCGTCCACCGCGTTTCGCAAGCTCTGGCAAAATCTCTAGTGCCCTTGAGGGCGTGCCATAGGCCTCGACCAATTTATAAAATGTGATGGGCCCTACATTGGGCGTGCGGGCAAGACGCAGCCACGCCAGTTTTTCTTGTATAGGTAACGGATCATTCAGAAGGTTGGCTTGAGGCATGCTCTTCCTTCTTCTTTTTTGATCCAATCTTGGGCTCCGCACCTTTTAATAGGCGCTTGATGTTTTCTTGGTGCCTCCAAAAAACCAGCAAGGCGATGATACCGCTAAACAGCGCTAAGTTTGCGTCGGTGAAAATTGTGTAGGCAATAACGGGGGCTGCAGCAAACGCAGTTAAAGCGGCCAATGATGAAATGCGAAGCGCAAAAGCCATCACAAGCCAAATGCCAATCATGATAAGTGCGAGCAATGGCATGATCGCCAGCATAGTGCCAAGTGTGGTGGCAACGCCCTTGCCGCCTTTAAACTTCAGCCACACCGGATACATATGACCAATAACGGCAAGCAGCCCTGTTGCCAAAATAATAAGACTATCCGCAGAATAGAACGAGATCCAAACCGCAACGGCGCCTTTGAATATGTCACAGACAAGGGTAAGAAGCGCCAATGGCTTGTTGCCCGTGCGCAAAACATTGGTCGCGCCAATGTTGCCCGAGCCAATTTTACGAATATCTCCATAGCCGCCAAGGCGAGCAAAGACTAACCCAAAGGGAATGGAGCCAAGAAGATAGCCAAGAAGGATAAAGCCATATTCCAAAATTTAATCCCCCACCAATAAATCCATCACCGCCATGCGCGTCGGGATGCCGTTGGCGACTTGGCGCTTAATCATGCTGCGCGTTGGGTCATCGGCTACATCATCTGATATCTCGACGCCTCTATTCATTGGCCCCGGATGCATGATGATGGCATCTTTTTTCGCCAGTTTTAAGCGTTCGTGCGTTAATCCAAAATCTTTGTGATAGGCCGCATCGTTAGGAACAAGGGAGCGATCCATGCGCTCCTTTTGAATGCGCAGCATCATGATAACGTCCGTGCCCGGCAGACCTTCTTCCATAGAGGTGTAAGTCTCAATGCCTTCGGCTGGGAACTTCTGCGGAATTAAATCTGGTGGAGCAATGTATTTTACCTGCGCGCCCATTTTGGTGAGCAATATGGCGTTTGAATTGGCCACGCGGCTATGGGCCACGTCACCGCAAATGGCAACGCTAAGGCCTTCTAGGGTTTTCTTTTCCTGTATCATCGTCAGCGCATCTAAAAACGCCTGCGTCGGATGCTCGCGCCAACTGTCGCCGCCATTAATCACGGGGCAATGAACGCGTCCGGCAACAAAACCCGGCGCGCCATAATCGCTGTGGCGAATTACGATGGCATCGGGGCGCATTTCCGCCAGTGTATCAATCGTGTCCGAAAAGCTCTCATTTTTATGAACCGAGCTAATCTTGGGGTGCCACACAACAACATCAGCGCCAAGGCGCTTTGCTGCAATATCAAAAGAGGTAAGCGTGCGCGTCGAATTTTCGTAGAACAGCGTCAGGATCACTTTTTTCTCAAGTCGCGTCTTGTCCCAATATCCCGTCTTGAGCGCATCAGCATAGTGCGGAAACTCCGCCGCGGTACCGCCGGAAACCGCCATGTTGTAGCAACGGTG